>CAMLLF010000039.1 GCA_946480705.1 uncultured Lysobacteraceae bacterium
TTCTCGGCGATCGCGCAGACGCCGCCGCAGCGCCTCGCGGAACTGCGTGCGCGGCTGGCGCCGTCCGCGCCGGCCGCGCACTGACTCACACCGGCGACGGATTGCGCTCGGCGAAGCCCGACTGATGCCAGTAGGGGTAGGGCTTGGTCGTCGCACTCGCGGCATCGAGGCGCGCGACCTGCTCCGGCGTGAGATTCCAGCCGACCGCGCCGAGGTTCTGCCTGAGCTGTTCCTCGTTGCGCGCGCCGATCACGACGGTGCTGACGGTCGGCCGCTGCAGCAGCCAGTTCAGCGCGATCTGCGGCACGCTCTTGCCGGTTTCCGCGGCGATCGCGTCGAGCGCGTCGACGACGTTATACAAATACTCGTCGTCCACCGGCGGGCCGAAATCGGCCGTCGCGTGCAGGCGGCTGGTTTCCGGCAGCGGTGCGCCGCGGCGCAGCTTGCCGGTCAGGCGGCCCCAGCCCAGCGGACTCCAGACCACCGCGCCGACGCCCTGGTCGAGGCCGAGCGGCATGAGTTCCCATTCGTAGTCGCGGCCGATCAGCGAGTAGTAGGTCTGGTTCGCGACATAGCGCGACCAGCCGTAGCGCTCGGCGATCGCGAGCGACTTCATGAGGTGCCAGCCGCTGAAGTTCGACACGCCGAGATAGCGCAGCTTGCCGGCGCGCACGAGATCGTCGAGCGTGCCCAGGGTTTCCTCGATCGGCGTGCGCGCGTCGAAGCCGTGCAGCTGGAACAGATCGATGTAGTCGGTGCCCAGGCGCGCGAGCGACGCGTCGACCGCGCGCGTGAGGTGATGACGCGACGAGCCGAGCTGGTTTTCGCCGTCGCCGAAGCGGAACGTGGCCTTCGTCGACAGGATGAGCTGGTCGCGCGGACGGCCCTTGATCGCCTCGCCGAGGATCGATTCGGCCGCGCCCTTGGAATAGATGTCGGCGGTGTCGAACATCGTGAGTCCCGCGTCGACGCAGATGTCGACGAGGCGGCGCGCCTGCGCCACGTCGGTCGAGCCCCAGGCGCTAAACAGCGCGCCCTGGCCGCCGAACGTGCCGGTGCCGAAGCTCAGCACGGGAACGCGGAAGCCGGAGCGGCCGAGGTAACGGTATTCCATGACTAACCTCCAGAGTGACGAAGGCCGGACCGCATCGGGTTGCGGCGGCGGGGCAGCCGAACTGGGGCCGACCCGCGCCGATTCACTGCGACTTTGGTCGTGTCGCTCACGCGGCGTCGCGATGTGCGTCGTCGCCCGCGTCGCCGATCGCCTCCGCCGCGCGCCGGGCGCGCGACAGGCAGCCGAGACTCAGCGCATCGACGAGCGGCGCCGCGAAGCCTTCGCGCCGGCGCCGCCAGCGGCGGTAGAGCAGCGACATCGCGATCGTCGCCACGACGCCGAGACCGAGCCACACCGCGACACCGAGCGTCCGCCACAAGTCCACACCGGCGAGACCGAGGCCCAGCGTCTGCAGCAGCGCGAGCGAAACCAGCGGCGCAGCGACGACGTAGGACTGCAGCAGCACGCCGCGGCGACGCGTCGCCTGCTGCAGCCGCGCGCGCCACGGACCCGGCGCGCCGTCGTCGGGCCGCGCGAGCGCATCGAACTGCAGGATCGCGCCGATCAGCCAGCCGATCGCGAGCAGGTGCTGGAATATGCCGGGAACCAGCGCCGCGGCATCGCTGCCGTGCTGCGCGTTGAACGTGCCGCTGATCAGGATCAGCACCGTGATCAGGCCGATGCCGAGACCGGCGCGGCGGCGCGCATCGGCGCGTGCCGATTCGAATGCCGGCGCGAATGCGACCGGCAGACGCCGGTGCAGCGCGCGCCGGCCGCCGTCGTCGGCGAGGTCGCGTTCGAACTCGAGCTGACGGTCGAGCGCGTCGCGCGTGCGCAGCCAGTCGCCGCCCGCGCTTTCGTCGGCGAACCGGCGCAGCGCGGCCGAGTCGGGATAGCGCCGCGACAGCATGCGCACGACGCCCGCGAACAGCGGTATCAGCAGCAGGCCGAGCCCGACATTCACTGCCGTCACGCTGAGCGGCAGGCGGCTCAGCAGATCGACGCCGGACAGCACCTTCACGACGACGGCGACCAGCGGCAGCCAGAGCAGCACCGACAGCTGCGCGATCGCACGCGCCATCGCGAGCCGGCGCGTGCGCAGCACGTCGTATTCCGCGCGCAACTGCGTCAGCGCCATGCCGAAGTCGAGCCGCTGCAGCGTCAGCCACTCGCGCAGATCGACCGATCCCTGTGCGAGCGTCAGCAGCGCGAACGGCAGCGCGAGCAGCAGATAGGTCGGATCGCTGCGCTGATTCAGCATGAACGCGGCGATCGCCGCGAATGCCGCGCCGCCGATGACAAGCGCGCGGCCGCGCCGGCTGCGCTGGCGTGCGAGCGAGGTGGCGGTCCGCGCGGTCAGGCGGCGGCGCACGGCTTCCACATCGAGCTGCAGCTGCGCGTCGATGTCACGGGTCTGCGCCGACCAGCGCTGCTTCAGGCTGTCGAGATCGAGCGTGTTCATGCGTTGTGCTCCTGCGCGGCGTAGTCGCGCTGCAGTTTCTGTTTGATGCGGTTGATGCGGGTCGCGACATTGGTCGCGCTGAGGCCCAGCATCGCGGCGGTTTCATCCTGCGAATAGCCTTCGAGGTAGAGCAGGATCAGCGCGCGATTGACCTCGTCGAGCCGGCCGATGAGCTGGTGCAGCGCGCGCAGGTCGTCGCCTTCGGCGTCGAGCACGCGATCGGCGGCGGCCAGATCCATGCCGAAGTCGTCGATCGGCAGCGCGTCGCGGATGCGCCGGCTCTCGCCGCGGAAGAACGAGATCGCGACGTTGATCGCGATGCGCTGCATCCACGCCGCGAACGGCTGCGCGCGGTCGTAGCGCGGCCATGCGCGCCACAGCTCGATCGTGATGTCCTGGATCAGGTCGCCGCGGTCCTCGCGCCGGCTGCAATAGGCATTTGCGACTTTGTACAGAATGGACTTGTGCCGCCGGAGTTCGGCGAGAAAGACATCGTCGCTACGGATTGCGCTCATTCGGGACGGTGATGGCGGCGGGGCCGGGCCGGCCTCGCGGAGCTTATTCGCCGGGACGAGGAGAATCATCACGGCACGGCCCCGGCCGTTGCGGCGCGTGCCTGGACGTCGGCGCCGGCAAGGCCTGCCGGCAGGAGCATGGGTTTCATCGGAGTGTCCGCTGTGGGTGGTCGAGCCCGTTCGCGGGCTCGACCACTCAATTCGCGCGGACGCGCCGATTTGTCACAGGCACGTCCGGTTCGCCGGCGCGATCAGTCGGACGTCCGCGGCAGCCGCAGCGCACCGACCGCCGCGCGCTCGCGGCGCACGGCATCGGTTCGGGCTTCCTCGGCCGTGCCGACGAAGAACGTGCGCGTGTAGCTCTGGCCCTGGAACTCGGCGCGGAACCGCCAGTTGCCGCGCGGCGCATCCGCGGGCACGGTGTGGCGCCAGGTGAAGGCCGTCGCGGTATAGAAACTGCGCGGCAGGTTCGCGTCGGCGAGGTCGTACTGCCAGCGCGCGAACTCGCTGCCGTCGGCGCGCAGCAGCGTGAACGTCGCGGGATTGCCGCTCTGATGGTCGCGGAAGGTCGCGAGCACGTAGAACGGCGTGCCCGGCACGACGCTGTCGACCGCATTCGGCTGTTCGCGGACGTCGAGCATGCCGTCCGTGCCGCAGCCGACGAACTGCGGTTCCTGAGCGTGCAGCGAGACGGTGTTGATGGCCGGATCGCGATAGGGCTGCGGCGGCGACCAGCGTTCGGGCTCGGCGTTGCAGTTGCCGTGGCGCGGGTCGACGACGCGGCCGGTGGCGTCGTGCAGCTCGAAGTGCAGATGCGGTCCGGTCGACGAACCGGAGCTGCCGACGAGGCCCAGGTATTCGCCGGCGTCGACCGCGTCGCCGGGCCGCTTCGTCGTCGCGCTGCCGCGCTTCAGATGCCCGTACCAGGTGACGCTGCCGTCGTCGTGGCGCAGATAGACCGCGTTCCAGGGCCGGTCGCCCATGGTGCAGGAGCGGTCCGGGTGACTGTCGACGACGCCGACGATCACGCCCGGCGCCGCGGCCACGACGGCGACGGAGCCCTCGTCCATCGTCAGCCACGGAAACGGCCAGAGGAAATAGTCGGTGCCCGCGTGGTTGTAGCCGTTCTCGGTGTCGTAGGTGCGTGTGCCGCAGGCGTAGTCGCGCAGCCGACCCGGAAACGCCGGGTCGTGATCGACGTAGTTTGAGATGCCGTGATAGCCCGCGCCGTCGTCGCGCAGCGAACGCAGCGGCCAGTGCAGCAGCACGGCGCCGGCTGCCTTGCGGCGCGCCGTCGCGTCACGCAAGGCCGGCGATGCCAGCGCGGCCTCGATCTCGTGGCGGATGCGCAGGCGCGCCGGTTCCGAGAGTTCGTCGCGCGCCGCGTCGTCGGGCATCACCCAGTGCGCGACCGGCGGCTGCGCCGCGGCGATACCGCTGCCAAGCAGCATCGCCGCTGCGCCGATGAAACCGTGCCGCCGGAATGTCGAGTCGGATTGCCGCATGCCGTGCATCGTCCCGCCCCCTGCGTGAGCCTGCCGTGTCGACCGCCCCGGACGGGCGATTTTCGCAAACTGCGCGTGCCCTTGAGCACGCGGTCGCGAAGCCGTAAGCGATCTAGCCTGTGCGCCGGGGAAAACCCGGCGCCGCGACAGCATCGACGATCAGAGGAGAACGATCATGCCTGGCATGTCATCGGCGGCAGCGGTGCGCCTGTACGGCGCGGGGATACAGGGCTTCGTCACGGCGCTGGTCGCGGCCGTGCTGTGGTGCGGCGCGGCCGCATCGGTCGCGACTGCGGCCGAATCGCCGCGCGATCCGGTCGAAGGCCGCTGGTGGGGCACGGCCGGATCGGCGCGCGAGAAGATCGAGGTCGGCCTGCACTTCGTGCGCGGCGCCGACGGAAAACTCACGATGCGCATCACGCAGCCGATCTCGAACTACTTCGACGCCGACCCCGGCGGCGAGGTGAAACGCGACGGCGACCGCGTCGTGCACGAGGACATGGCACTGTCGCTGCAGCTGGCCGGCGACACCTTGAGCGGCACCTATCCCGGTCCGAACAGCCCGGCCGTCTTCGAGCGCGCGAAGCAGCTGCCGGCCGAAGCGCCGCCGCCGAAACTGCCGGCCGGCCCGGAGCCGCGCTGGGAAACGCGGATCGGCGGACAGGTCTATGCCTCGCCCGCCGTCGCCGACGGCGTCGCCTACATCGGCACGACCGGCGGCATCGTCAACGCCGTCGACACGCGCGACGGCAACCTGCGCTGGACCTTCACGACCGGCGCACCGGTCTTCGCGAGCGCCGCGGTCAGCGGTGACGCGGTCTACGTCACTGCCGACAACGGCTTGCTGTATCGACTGAACCGCAACGACGGCAAGGAACGCTGGCGCTACGCCCTCGGCGACGCCGGTACGCCGCGCGTGCTGCCGCATCCGCAGGTTTTCGACTGGGACTGGCAGGGCGCGCAGCCCGTCGTTGCCGACGACACCGTCTACGTCGGCGCCGGCGACGGCAGCTTCCACGCCGTGGCGATCGAGGACGGCAAGCGACGCTGGCGCTTCGCCACGCGCGCGGCCATCCGCAATGCCGCGGCCGTCGACGGCGAAACCGTCTACGTCGGCAGCATGGACAACAGTGTCTACGCCCTTGCCCGCGCCGACGGCCGCGAGCGCTGGCGCAACGACACCGGCGCCGCCGTCGACGCCGCACCGATCGTCCACGAAGGCCGCGTCCTCGTCGGCAACCGCGGCGCGGGCCTGCTGTCCATCGACGCCGCGAGCGGCGAAACGAAATGGCGCCTGTACTTCTGGGGTTCGTGGGTCGAATCGACACCCGTCGTGCGTGACGGCGTGATCTATGTCGGCTCGTCCGACCTGCGCCGCGTCAGCGCGATCGACCCCGCCGACGGCCGCGCGATCTGGCGCACCGACGTCTACGGCTGGACCTGGGGCACGCCGCTCGTCACGAAAAAGTATATTTATGCCGGCGTCGCCGGCGGCACGCCGTACTTCGTCCGTCACGTCGCCAGTTTCAGCGTGCTCGATCGCCGCAGCGGCAAGCTCGTTGCGCGGAGGCCGCTGCCCGATACGGGCGGGCACCAGTGGGGTATTGCGGGATCGCCGGTGCTGGCTGGCGATACCGTCGTCGTCGCGACGATTGCGGGGTCGTTGATCGGGATTCCCGTGATGCCGTGAGGCTGGGTGCGCGAGGCGATCCCATCTTCCCGATGTCGCGTCGAGGACTCGAAATAGCCCGGAAAAAGCGAGAAAAACCCTCCGCTTCAAGGAGGGAGAGACGATCGCTCAGAACCACAGGTTCCGGTTGTCCTGAACGCCCAACGGGCCGGACGGGCACGGGCGGGATGGGTTTCCGCTGCAACCCACATACGCCTGCACTGAAACCACGGAACTGTCATGCTTTCCGTCCGCCCCACGGCCGCCGGTGCCCCTTGCCCCTGTCCGCATCAACAAAGGCACTTCTCCAGATCCACTTCTGCGTCGTTCTCTGGGGACTCACCGCCATCCTCGGAAAACTCATCAGCCTGCCCGCCACCGCGCTCGTCTGGTGGCGCATGCTGCTCGTCAGCGCGACCGCGCTGCTGCTGCCGCGCGTCTGGCGCACGCTGCGCGCCATGCCGCGACGCCAGATCGCCATCTACGCCGGCATCGGCGCCGTCGTCGCGCTGCACTGGCTCGCGTTCTACGGTGCGATCAAACTCGCCAACGCCTCCGTCGCCGTCATCTCGATGGCGCTGTGCCCGATCTTCCTCGCCGTCATCGAACCGTGGATCGCGCGGCGCCCGTTCGACCTGCGCGAACTCGGCCTCGGACTCGCCGTCGTACCCGGCGTACTCCTCGTCGTCGGCGGCACGCCATCGGGCATGCATCTCGGCCTCGTCGTCGGCGTGATCTCCGCGTTCTTCGCGTCCGCGTTCTCGGCGCTGAACAAACGTCACGCCGGCAACGCCGACGCACTCACCGTCACCGCGATCGAACTCGGCGCGGGCACGCTGCTGTTGACGCTCGTCGCGCCGCTGCTCGCCGGCGACGCACCCGCGTTCGTCCTGCCCGACCTGCATGATTCCGTGCTGCTCGTCGTCCTCGCCTACGGCTGCACGCTGCTGCCGTTCGCACTCTCGCTCGTCGCGCTGCGCCAGATCAGCGCCTTCACCGCGCAACTCGCGATCAACCTCGAACCCGTCTATGCGATTGCGATCGCCGCACTGCTGTTCGGCGAACAGCGGCAGCTCGACGCGGCGTTCTATCTCGGCGTCGTGATCATCGTCGCCGCGGTGATCGTGCATCCGCTGACGGCGCGGCGGCGGTAAGGCAACGTAGGGCGAACCGAAGGGCATTGCGCCAAGGTCTCTCCGAAGCCGAGTCGCCCGCCAATGCGGGCGCTGCATCCGAAGTCATTTGCTTCAGCGTGCATGGACCGGCTTTGGCTTCTTCGACGTATTCGGCGCAATGCCCTTCGGTTATTGCGCCCTGTGTTGCGCGACACGTTCACGGCCGCTACGGCGACACATCCGCGCAACGTCCGCCGCCAGGCGACGAACAACGCATCTGCGCCTGCATCGGCGCCGCTTCGGCATACGTGGCCAGCACGCCCGGCGCAGCGTTCTGGTTCGTGTAGTGCGTGAAGCGCGTGCCGATCACCGGCAGGCCGGCGAGGCGGTAGCCTTCGAGTGATGCGGGCAGCACGGGGGACGTATCGCGTGCCTGATCGAATTCGACGATGAGCTGTCCGTCGCCGAAGTAGGGCACGGGTCTGCCGTTCTGGCCGGCGGTGCCCATGTGTCCATGCAGCCGCGAGTCGAATGCGGAATCGCGGACACCGGCCAGCGAAACCAGCTCGACGGCCGTGCCGGTCGTGCGCAGCGCGAGCGCGCCCTGGCCGAGCGGGCCGCGAAACAGTTCGGCGCCTTCGCGATCGAGCAGGCGGAATGCGTGGCCCGGCGATTGCGCGAGAGGAACCACGCCGCGGAACGTGGTTTGAAACGGCGGGCGCGGCGCTGTGGCGCCGAGCTGCGGATCGGTGTAGTGCGCGCGTGTCGGGTAGGTCAGCGCGAACGACGTCGTCGCGCCGAGTCGGGCCGTCGTGTCGGACGGCGCACTGAGCCGCGCGGCCATCAGCACGGCGCTGACGGCATCGAGAGCGCGATCGCTCGGATAATGCGCCTGGATCACGCGGCCGCCGTCGATCAGCAGTGCGGTCGCCTGACCGGTGGCGGGATCGCTCAGTGCGCTGCCGAGCAGCGACAGCACGCCCGGCGGCGGCGCGAAATGCTGGGCGACGCTGGCGCGCGTGCCGCGCGGACGGTCCTGGGGATCGACGCGGAATTCGTCGAGCGCCGTCGCCTGCGCACCGTAGAGCGTGCCGGCGGCGACGTTCACGATCGCGATCGAGCCGCTGAGCCCACCGCCGGGATTCGTCAGATCGCGCAGCGGGTTGCGTGTCCAATAGCCGGCAGGTGCCGTCCAGGCCTGTTCGATCAGCAGGCAGTCGCGTGCGCCGCCGGCCGCCGGCGTGATCGCCGATGCGGTGGCGCTGTCGGCGACGATCGCCGCCAGTTCCACCGCTTCGACATAGCCTTCGCGTACGCGCCGCGGTTCGCTGCTGCCAGCGTCGATCGGCACGCTCAGCGGCAGGTAGCGCCGGCCATCCGGCAGCTGCGGCAGATCGTTTGATCTGCTCAGTTGTGGATAGGTGCACGAAGGGTCGTCGGTCAGCAGCCCCGGCGATTCGTTCTCGCCGCGGTCGAACAGCGCCGCAGTCCAGCTGTCGTGCGGCGCGAGGTAGACGTTCAGCGCTGCGACGCTACGGCCGTTCTCGCCTTCCGCGACACGCAGCTGCACGATTTTCGCGCGGTCGAGATGGTTGGTCAGCGTGATCAGGCTCGCGTTGCCGGCTGCCGTCGTGTAGTACGGCCAGATCAGCACCTGACCCTGGCCGTGCGCGTTCAGCATCACCGCATGAGCGCCGTGCGCCGCGAAAGTTCCCAGAAAGAATCCGACAAATGCCCTTCGTATACTCATCGCACTGTTCCCTCGGCTGGAGTCGCGCATCAGAACGACGGGAGCGTGCGGAGTTCCAGAAGAAAACCGTAAGGCGCAATGACCGTAGGGCATTGCGCCAGGTCTTCCCGAAGCCGACCCGCGTGAAACCGCGTGCGATGCGTCCGGAGCCCGATGGGTTCGGCGGACGCGAAGGAGCTTTGCTCCTCCGCTTTTGTCGTTGTTGTTGCCGGCACGATGCGCTGCGCTTATTGCGTTCTGCGTCGCTTCGGCGGCGGCAGTTCCGGCGTGAAGCAAAGCGCTCGAAAACCGCGGCATTCCTGCTGCCGCCCGCGCTGGGAATGCGTCCGTGCCGCCGCGGTCTTCGAGTTGAGGAAAAAACACCGCATCACCGGCGGCAGCGATGGCTGGGTCTGCGCGCGCCTGGCTACGGGCGATCGATGTCCGGCTGTCCCGCCGCCGTCGCTGCCGCGCGGTGATGCGGTCGGCGAATCAGTCGAGCGTGCCGCGGAAGATGCGGTCCGACGCCTGCGCGAGCAGCAGCACCTGGCCGTAGGTCGCTACCGTTGCCGACACGAGCACGTTGCCGTCGGCGCCGATCCAGCGGTCGCGGCCGCGGCTGCTGTCGGAGCCGTAGCCGGGCAGGTCGAAGGTCGACACGGTGGCCTGCAGGTTGCCGGTCGTCGTTGCGACGGTGACGGCCTGGCCGGGTTCGAGCAGTTTGCGCGGCGCGCGGCCGGCTTCGAGTGCCCACAGCGCGTTGACGTCACCGGGGTTGGTGCGTGCTTCCACGACGATCGTGCCGTTCGCGAGCACGGCGCTGGCACCGAAGCTGACCCAGGTGCGGGTCGGCTCGGGCCCGTACTGGCCCGGAATGCCGATCAGCGCGACGAGTTCGGGGCGCTGTCCGGTGCGCACGCGCCAGAAACCGGTCGGATTGCCGCCGTCGGTAGTCTCCACGCGTGCGGTGAACGCGGCATAGGCACCGTTCGCGCTCAGCGTTTCCGGATTGAACGTGAGCCAGGTTGCGTCGATCCAGTTCGGGCCGTAGTAGCCCGTGGTATCGCGATAGGCCATCGGGCGGTTGCGCGAGCCGTCATGCCAGAACAGGCCGTATTCGCTCGAAGAGCCGCTGGTGCGGCGGAAATAATTGAAAAAGTACAATTGGTTCGGAAGTCCGGGCTGGGCCGCTTCGAAGTCGTTGCTGAACGTCGCCGTGGCGATGCCGATGTCGGGGCCGCGCGCGCCGGTCTCGTCGTCGACGGCGACCGCGCGCGGATTGCCGGCGCAGATTTCCCAGATGCCGCCGCGCGAGCCGGTCGCGTCGAACACGCCGTAGACGCGGCCCTCGCGCGTGACGCTGACGCTGTCGGTCAGGGTCCAGCCGGTGTGGAACGAGTCGCCGGCGGCGAGGCCCGGTGCGAGCGCGGCTTCGGTCGCGCCGGCGCGCAGGCAGGGGCGGTTGCCGGTGCCGGGCACGTGCCTGACGATCGCGCGGCCGCTCGCGTTGGTCGGGCTCAGCAGGTCGGCGTCGAGCACGACGTTGCCGCCGTTCATCGCCCGGCCGACCGCAAAGCCCGAGGCGTCGGCGAAACGCCAGCCCGCGCCGAGGCCCGGGCCGAGCACGGCGTCGGTCTGTGCGCGTGCGATCTCGACATTGCGCGTGCCGTCCCAGCGCCAGATACCGTAACTGTTGTTCGTGCTCGACCCGGGTTCGCCGGCACGGCCGGCAAACACGCGCTGGCCGTCGGGTGCCGAGGCGCCGTCGCCCGAGACGATGTTCTGGAATACGTGGCCGGCCTCGGCGCCTTGGCGGCCCGGGCCGCGCACGCCGGTGACGCCGAGTTCGGTGTAGCGCACGAATGTGCCGGGCGTGCGCGCCCAATAGCCGGCGAGGCTGTCGGGGCTGGTCACGCGCAGGCCGACGAGTTCGCCGCCGGCGTCGCCGAGGATGGCGTCGGTCAGGCTGCGGCCGGTGCCGTTGGGCATGCCGGTCGTGACGACGCGGCTGTCTTCGCCGGCGACGACGCGCCAGGCGGCGGTCTGCGCGGGGACGAGCGGCGCGTAGACCAGGGCCGCGGCGAGCGCGGCTCCAATTTTCAGGTTCGACATGGGTTCTCTCCGGATCTCAGGCGGGCCTGCGCCGCGGTCCGTGTTGTTCGGCTGACGTTTCCGTGCGTTCGCGTTCATGCGATAGGCCGGCGCAGGCGACCCATGCTAGGGTTCACGACGGATTTCGTAGGCACGGATGGATAACGGCGCGGTAACGGATGGGTAACGCCGCGCTGCGCGGCGATTTTTTCGCCGCCGGAAGCGATTCCCGGCCGCCGGCGCCGCGCCTTCAGCACGCATGAAGATCGACAACGACACGCCGGAACGGCCCTCCTATTCCTATCGCTTCGGCACGGCCGAGTTCGACGAGGCGCGCTTCGAGCTGCGCGTGGCCGGCCTGCCGGTCGACGTCGAGCGGCGCGCGCTCGAAGTGCTGCTTTATCTGCTCCGCCACGCGGGCGAGGTCGTCACGAAGGACGAATTGCTGCGCGAGGTCTGGGCCGGGCGCATCACGGTCGACAAGGTCTTGCCGAACGCGATCAACAAGCTGCGCCGTGCGCTCGGCGAGGCGAACGCGGAGCGCGTGCAGACCCAGGCACGCATCGGCTATCGGCTCGACGGCGCGATCGAGCGCATCGCGGTCGGCCGCCGGCTCACGAGCCGCATCGATCTGTCGGCGGGCCTGCCCGTGCCGGGCCGCGACAATTTCCTGTTGCGCCGCCAGCTCGGCAGCAACCGCGGCAGCGAGGTCTGGCTGGCCGAGCACGCGAAGACGCGCGAGAAGCGCGTCTACAAGTTCGGCACCGACGGCGAGCGGCTGCGCTCGCTCAAGCGCGAAGCGACGCTCGCGCGCGTGCTGCAGGAAAGCCTCGACGACCGCACCCATTTCGTCGACATCATCGACTGGAACTTCGAAAGCCCGCCGTTCTTCCTGGAATGCCAGTTCGGCGGCGACAGTCTGCTCGACTGGTCCGAGCGGCATCTGGCGGCGCTGTCGGTCGAAGAACGCGTCGCACTGTTCCTGCAGATCGCCGACGCGGTAGCCGCGGCGCACGCGGTCGGCGTGCTGCACAAGGATCTCAAGCCCGCGAACGTGCTGATCGCGCCGGCGGAGCCGGGCTGGCTGATCCGCCTGACCGACTTCGGCAGCGGCCGGCTGCTCGACCCGGAGCGGCTGGAGTCGCTCGGCATCACGCAGCTCGGCCTCACGGTGACGCAGAGCATCGCGACCGATTCGTCGGCGGGCACGCCGCTCTACGTCGCGCCGGAAGTGTTCGCCGGCCACGCGCCGACCGTGCAGAGCGACGTGTTCGCGCTCGGCATCCTGCTGTATCAGCTGCTGGCGGGCCGCCTGAACAAGCCGATGGTGTC
>CAMLLF010000040.1 GCA_946480705.1 uncultured Lysobacteraceae bacterium
CAGCCGCCGCCGAAGCCGGCCTCGACCGGTCGCCCGGTCGTGCCCGTCGTCGCGAGCCGCGGCGAGGGGATCGACGCGCTCGTCGACGCGCTCCGCGGCCGGCACGATGCGCGGATTGGCCGAGAACATGCCGGCGACGTCGGTCCAGATCTCCACTTTTTCGGCCTTCAGCAGCGCACCGAAATACGCCGCCGAGGTGTCCGATCCGCCGCGGCCGAGAATCACCGTTTCGCCGGCACGGTTGCGCGCCATGAAGCCCTGCGTGATGAACACTTCGCCCTGCCGCGCCAGCGCGGCCGCGAGCGCGGCGTCGGGCGCGGTCGGCACCGACGCGGACAGGTAGCAGCCCCACGGATTCTGGTTCGGCAACGCCTCCGCACGCAGATGCTCGCGCGCATCGAGCCAGCGCGTGGCCAGGCCCTGGGCGCTCAGGTATGCCTGCCCCAGCGTCGAGGACAACTGCTCGCCGAGCGCGAGCACTTCGGCCTGCCAGGACAGTTCGCCGGTTTCCGCGCGCGCATCGACGGCGAGCGCGGACAGGCGGTCGAGCCAATACTGCAGAGTCGCACGCTCGACGAGGCCGAGCTCGGCGAACATCGCATCGTGGCGCCCCAGGATTTCCGCGCGCAGCGTCTCGCGCCGGCCGCGGTCGCCGCCGGCCTCGGCGATGGCTTTGAGTTTGTCCGTGATCCCCGACAGTGCCGACACGACGATGAGCACGCGTTTGCCCCGCGCATGCCAGTCGCGGGCGATGCGGCAGATGGTGTCCCAGCGGGGACGCGTGGAGACGCTGGTGCCGCCAAATTTGACGACGATCCAGCCGGCATGCGCGCCAGGCGCAGAGTCGAGGGAGTTCACACCGTTCCTTTTTCTTCGGGAGACGCCGCGGAACCGCGGCGCGGCTGATTCTTTCCGCGGTCGCAGCAGAACGCAACGAAACGGCCATGGCAAGGCGGAATAAGGGCACGAAACGGGCATCCGGGCATTGCGGCACGGTCGCGCCGCACGACGCCTTGTACGATGACGCGTCGCCACCAGGGAGCCGACACCATGACGAAGATGTTTTTGCTGACTCCGCTCGCACTGTTCGCGGGCGCGGTCGGCGCCGCGCCGCTGCCGGCGTGGCAAGCGCTCGATGCACCGGCGCTGTTTGCGTTGCGCAATCCGGCCGCGACGGCGGCGCAGCGCATACGCGTCGACGGACAGGCGCTGCGCACGGCCGATCGGCTGACGCTCGCGTTGCCCGGCGGGCACCGCCATGCGATCGCCGTGGTTGCGCGCGAGTTGCGCGCGGACGGCGACCTCTGGCTGCTGGGTCGCCTGGACGGCGAAGCCACGGCGCAAGTGAGCCTCAGCCTCAGCGGCGGCCACCTCGGCGGGCTCGTCAGCGCACCGGAAGGCAACTACGAAATCACCTCGGCTCCCGACGGCAGCCAGGTCGTCGTCGCGCTGGATCAGGACGCGTTCCCGGAATGCGCGACGAACGAATTCGACCGCGTCGGGAACGCGCCGGCCGACGTGCCGCGCCAGCCCTTCGCCGATCCCCCCAGCCGCACCGACGTGCTCATCGTGTTCTCGCCGCAGGCGCATGCAGCGCTCGGCAGCACGATGGCGCAGACCAAGGCATTCGCCCAGTCCATGGTCGACAGCTCGAACACCGCGTTCCGCAACAGCGACATGACGACGCGCTTCCGTCTCGCCGGCGTCCGCGTGACGGCGCGCAACGAAGCCGGCAACAGCGGCGACGACCTGACCTGGGTGGGCAACGACGCGGAGGTCGCCGGCTGGCGCAACGATGTCGCCGCCGACCTGGTGTCGATGGTCACGGAAACCATGAGCGACGCCTGCGGCCGGGGCTATCTGCAGGGCTCACCGGGACCGGGATTCGCGGCGTCGGCCTATCAGGTCACCGCACGCGGCTGCGCGGTCGGAAATCTGAGCTATGTGCACGAACACGGCCACAACATGGGCATGGGGCACGACCCCGGCAACGGCAACGGCGCATACGCCTATTCGTTCGGGCATTTCGTCAGCGGCTCGTTCCGCACGGTGATGGCCTACAGCACGAACTGCACCGGCGGCTGCACGCGCCGCCCGTATTTCTCGAATCCGGCGGTGAACTACGGCGGCGCGCCGACCGGTGTCGCGAACGAGCGCGACAACCATCGCACTGGCAACGAAACCGCGAACTTCACGGCTAACTTCCGCGCGAGCGAGATCATCTTCCTCGACGGTTTCCAGCCCGCGATCTGAACCGCCGCAACGACAACGAGCCGCCCGGACGGGCGGCTCGTGCGACTTCGACGGGAGTTGCGGCGACGTACGGCGGCCGAAGATCGCCGTACGCCGCCGCCGTGCACCGACGCAGCGACGACGGCGCACGCCGTACCCGATCCGACGCGGACACGTCCCTGTGTCCGCGCCCGCTCCGCCCCCTCGTCGTCCCTGCCGTGCTCCGTTGCGACGTCCGGATCAGGCGGTCAGGCCGCATGCTGCGGCGATGCCGGACGTCGACGCGCCTGCGCGCCCTCATTCGAAACCGTTGCAGAACACCGAGTCCTGCGGCAGCCCCTTGGCGCCGGGATTGGCCGCCATGTACGCGGCAATCTGCTGCGTCGTGTAGTTGCGCATGCGGAAGATCGCCATCGTCGGAATGCCTGGGACCTCGCCGGTGACGTTGTAGCAGCCGGCGATCTGATTCGCGTCGGCGGTGAATGTGATCTGCCCGTTCGCGTCGGTGAACGCGACGATGACGCGACCGCTCTGGCTGCCCGCATGCAGGGTCGCGCTCGCGCCTTCGGCCGGCGCCGTCAGGGTCACCAGCGTGTCGGGGATCGGATTGCCGTTCTGGTCGCGCACGATCGCCGTCATCGACGACGGGAACGGCTGGCCGATCGGCGTGCCCTGCGAACCGCCGCCGGTCACGGTCAGCGTGCTGTTGCCGCCGGGTATCGTGCTCTCGGCGAGCTGCACGCCCGAGAACACGGCGGTGTCGACGAGACTCGCGGTCAGCAGATTCTGCGGGCGGTCGAACAACTGCACGCGCAGCGGCGCCGGCGTGACGGTGCCGGTGTCGTGATGGATCTGCAGACGCAGCGTCGTCGCGTCGAGCGCGTCGGCGCGCGCCTGTCCGGCCGGCGCGGTCGTGCTCTGTACCAGCGTACTCGCACCGGCAATCAGCTCGACGCCGGTCCCGGCAACGGCGAGCAGCGGGAGATCGAGCGTCGCGCCGGTTTCGAGATTCGCAATCAGCGTATAGCGCTTGTTCGACTGCGTATTGGCAGCGAGCGTCTGTCCGAAATGGCCGCTGTTGTTGACGATGGAAACGACGGCGACGCCGAGAAGCCCGGTGACCGTCGCCGTACCGGCCACCGCGTCGATCGTCAGCGTCGGTGGGATGAGCAAGCCGACTACGCCGGCGTAGGTACCGGTCCAGGGGCCGCTGCCGATGACGACGTCAGTGCCCGACGCGCCGACGACACCGCCGCCGACGGTGCCGGCGTTCGCCGCCGCCGAGAAGTCCCCGTTGGGAACCGTGAGAAATCCGGCGCTCGCGGCGCCGCTGATGCCGAATCCCGCAACGAGTGCAACGCAGAAAGAACGGATCGCCGCGCCGAGACCTGCGCCCGGGTTCCGAAAACTGCCAGCCAACTGATTCGTGGTGTTCATGAGTGTGCTCCGGCAAGGACGAGGGCAGGAGTCGGAAAACCCCTGCATTGCATCGATTCTTGACCTCAACCGGGCCGGCCGCTGCGAGCTTCGGCGAACCGAAATGCAAGCCCGGGCGGCGTCGTCATACGGTTCCGAAGCCGCGCGACAGACACTAGTACCGTTTTGAAAAACTTACAATATATAGCTTTACTTTGACCATACTGTACCGTCAATAAAACGGGCTCATCGTCTGAGGGAATGCCGGACACGGCAGCAGGCTTTCCACTCACGAACCGGCGGAATCCGGCAGAAAAACCGTTGCGAAAGGCGAAGCGGGCACTCAACAGACGACGGGGTTTTCCCCTGCGCACGCCACGACCACTGCGGATCTTCGCGACTGCCGCAACACAATTCGCATCCGAATTGAGAGCAGAAGATCCGACACCAGCGAGCGATGCACCGTCAGGCCCGATCGGCGCGCCGGCACTCTGGCCGACGCGCCCGGATGGCTGCCGCGACGGCAGCTCTATCCCTCAAAGCCGTTGCAGAACACGGAGTCCTGCGGCATGCCGTTCGCGCCGGGATGCGCCGCGAGGTATGCCGCTACCTGGTTCGGGCTGTAGTTGCGCAAGCGAAACACCGCGTTGTGGGGAATGCCTTCGACCTGACCGATGACGCTGTAGCAGCCGGCGATGTCGTTGGCGTCCGCGGTGAACGTGATCTGGCCGTTTGCGTCGGTGAACGCGACGATGATCCGGCCGCTCTCGCCGCCTGCATGCAGGGTCGCGCTCGCACCGGTCGGTGGCGCCGTCAGGGTCACGAGCGTGTTCGGCACCGGATTGCCGTTCTGGTCACGCACGACGGCGGTCATCTGGACCGGAAACGGCTGGCCGACGGGCACGCCCTGCGAACCGCCGCCGGTCACGGTCAGCGTGGTGTTGCCGTCCGGCGGGATCGCGCTCTCGGCGACCTTGATGTCGGAGAACGTGGCCGCGTCGATGACCGACGCGCTGAGCAGCCCCTGCGGCCTGTCGAACAGGCGAACCGCGATCGGCGCGGGCGTGACCGTTCCCGTGTCCTGGTAGATCTGGATGCGCGACGTGGTCGCATCGACGGCGTCGATGCGGACCTGACCGGCCGGCGCGGTCGTACTGGACACGAGCGCGGCGCCGTTCGCGTAGAGGGCGATTCCGGTACCGGCGGTAGCCAGCAGCGGAAGATCCAGCACGACACTCGTGCTCAGATTCCCGATCAGCGTATAGCGCTTGTTCGACTGCGTCGTCGCAGTCAGCGTCTGGCCGAAGTGACCGCCGTTGTTGACGACCGTGACCGCGCTGGCACCGGCCACGTTGGAAATGCGCGCGGAACGCGTCGCCGAACTGATCTCGAGCGTCGGCGGCACGAGCAGTCCGATCACGCCTTCGAATGTCGCGGTCCACGGACCGCTGCCGATCGGCACGTCGGCCCCGGACGAGCCGACGATGCCGCCGCCGACCGTGCCGGCATTCGCTACGACCGAAAAGTCGCCATTCGGCACCGTCAAGAGTCCGGCATCGGCGACACCCGCGATGGCGAGTCCGGCAACGAGCAGGAAGCAGTTGCGGCTCAGTGCCGAACTGCGGGAACGGCCATCGCTGCGGCCGTTGCGAATAGTGCGTACAGCTTGTGTATTGGCGTTCATGGTTCTGTCTCCGGCAATGGAATTCACGCGGACGAATCAAGGAGTGCCGTCTGCGCGCGATGAAGCTGGCCGGGTTCGCCCGTTTCGGCGAACGGTGACCCGGGCGGCGGCGACGGATACCCGGCGCCGGACGCGACAAAAACACTAGTCGTCGTTAGTTACATTTTCAACGAGTCGCTTTTTCTCTTCGTATCACGGACAGCACGATCAAATCGGGTTATCGCGTGGGAACTTCCGAAGGCGTGAATTCCGGGTTTTCACCCACTGTTTACGGCGAATCCCTGCAGACGCATGCGTACGCTCATCGCCGGCCGCTCATAAAATAAGGAAAAATTTTGGCGCCACGAAACGTGCGCATACGCATAGTCGACACAAAAAAGACCGGGTCGACATCCGAAGAATATTTCCCTCAGGTTTCTCCGCGATTGATGTGCGTTTTTGCGACGCACTAGACAAATTCACCCATGTCAAAATGCGTAAAAATCATTGAACGGATGCGTATGGCTGCCACGGCGACGGGGCTTCATGCACGAAACAGGCGTGCGGCCGGCGCAGACCCTTCGCGACGCGCGCACCCGCACCCCTTCCGCCGCAGCCGAATTCGCTGCCTCGCGTTGCACGAAAAACGCAACCGGACCGTCCGAACCTGCGGAAGGCCGCGATCATGTGCCGCCGGAATCGCACGCACGACAACGCGCGCATCGCGCACGGCCGATGCGGATGCGGGAGGCCAAGACTGATCCAGCCATCGACAGCGCGCACCGCGCGCGGGGATGCAGCAACAAACGCCGCACCCGGTTCAGTCCGCGGGAACGCGCCGGGTCAGCGGGCGGGCCGATCGAGACTGCCGTACACGACCTTGCCGTCCACGATGGTCGCCGCGATCCGATCGTGCGGAATCCGAGCGGCATCGATCGCATACGGGTCGTCACGCAGCAGCGTGAAGTCCGCCTGCTTTCCGACGGCGATCGTGCCGCGGTCCGATTCGGCGAATTCCGCAAACGCGGCGCCGGCGGTGAAGCCGCGCACGGCTTCGTCCAGGGACAGGCGCTGTGCCGGCAGCCAGCCTCCGGCAGGCTTTGCATCGAGATCCTGACGCGTCACGGCGGCGTACAGTCCGAGCAACGGACTGACCTGCTCGACCGGAAAGTCGGAACCGAGCGCCAGCGGCACCTTCGCCGCCATGAAACGGCGCCAGGCGTACGCACCGGCAAGCCGCGCCTCACCGACGCGCGCCTGTGCCCAGGGCATGTCGCTGGTCGCGTGCGTCGGCTGCATGGACGCGATCACGCGCAATTGCGCGAAGCGCGGAAAGTCGGCGACGTCGACGATCTGCGCGTGCTCGACGCGCCAGCGATGGTCGCCCTGCGCTGCCGCATCGAGAACACCCGCATATGTGTCGAGCACGAGCCGCGTGCCGCGGTCGCCGATGGCATGCGTCGCGACCTGCACGTTACAGCGCTTCGCCTTCGCGACGACGGCGCGGAAGGCATCGGGCGCGGTCACGAGCAGGCCGCGATTGCCCGGATCGTCGCTGTAGTCGGCCTTGAGTGCCGCGCCGCGGCTGCCGAGCGCGCCGTCGATGTAGAGCTTGACCGCGCGCATCTGCAGACGGCCGCCCGCATGCCGATAAAGTCCGTCGCGGCACAGTGCGTCGAGCGCTTCGCCGTCGCCGTCGGCCATCGCATAGATGCGCAGCGGCAGTTCGCCGGCATCGGCGAAACCGCGGAGTACGGCAAGATCGTCGCGGCTGACGCCAGCGTCGTGCACGCCGGTCAGGCCGTTTGCGAGCAGCGTCTCGAACGCGAGCCTGTAGGCCCGCCGTTTCAGCGCCGCGTCGGGCTTGGGCACGACCTCGTCGACCAGATGCATGGCGGCGTCGACGAACACGCCGGTCGGCTTGCCGCCGACACGTTCGATGCGACCGCCGTCGGGCTGCCAGTCGCCGGCGAGATCGCGCGCGGCGCGCGACAGTGCCGCCGTATTCGCCCAGGCCGCGTGCCCGTCGATGCGGCGCAGATAGACCGGGCGATCGGGAAACGCGGCATCGAGGTCGGCCGCGGTCGGGAACTGCTTTTCCGGCCAGTCGTTCTGGTCCCAGCCGCGCCCGACGAGCCAGGCGCCGGCCGGCAGCTTTGCCGCATGCGCGCGCAGGCGCTCGATGACCTGCGCCTTCGACGCGGTGCCGCGCAGGTCGGCATTGAGCAGCGACAGGCCAAGACCGAGCACATGGCCGTGCGCATCGACGAGGCCGGGCAGCACGGCCGCGCCATGCGCGTCGAGCTTCGCCGCATCCGGATACCGCTGCGCGAGTTCGGCCTTCGAGCCGACGGCGACGATGCGTCCGGCATCGTCCCACGCCACGGCCTCGGCCGTTCCGCCGGGCACGCGGATGCGCCCATCGTGCAGGACCGTCGTCGCGGCCGTCGTTCCGTTCAACGCCAGCAGCCCCGCCGCCAGCAGCCAGCCTGTCGATCGCTTCATGCGTGTCCTCCCGGCAGAATCGCCGCACTGTGGCGACCGGCGCCCGCGCACGCAAGATGCGCCGGCGGCTCGCAGGCTCGAGCCCTGCGCCTGGATCGACCGTCATAGCGATATCACCGCGCACCGGATTGCCAAGGCCAGACTGCTCGCCCATGCTCGCGGCTCCTTCAGGGGAGCGGTCGATGTCCGAATCCAGCAGTCCCGGCTACGCGCGCCGGCTCGGCGTACTCGATGCGACGATGGTCGTCGTCGGCGGCATCATCGGTTCCGGCATCTTCCTGAATCCGGCCGTCGTCGCGCAGCGCAGCGACTCGCCGGGCATGATCATGCTGGCCTGGACGCTCGGCGGCGTGTTCGCGCTGGCCGGCGCATTCATCTACGCCGAACTCGGCGCGCGCCGGCCGCAGGCCGGCGGCGGCTACGTCTATCTGCGCGAGTCCTATGGGCCGCTGATCGCGTTCCTGTTCGGCTGGATCATGCTGCTCGTCAACTACTCGGGCTCGATCGCGGCCGTGGCGACGACGTTCGCGACGTATTTCTGCCAGGTCGCCGGCCTCGCCCCGACCCTGGTGAAGCCGGTCGCGGTCGGCGCGATCCTGCTGCTCGCCGGCATCAATTTCTTCGGTATCCGCGCGGGCGCGTTCGTGCAGAACCTCGCCACGCTGCTGAAGCTGCTCGCGGTCATCGCCGTCGTCGTGGCCGGGCTCGCCTTCAGCGGCGTCGCCGCATCGCCGCCGCCGGCCAATCTCGGATCGAGCAGTTTCGGCAGCGCGCTGCTGCCGGTGCTGTTCGCCTACAGCGGCTGGTTCTACATCAACAACATCGCCGGCGAGATCCGCGATCCGCAGCGCAGCATTCCGCGCGCGCTCCTGCTCGGCATGCTGGCCTGCACCGCCTGCTATCTGCTCGCGAACTACGCCTATCTGCACGTGCTCGGCCACGGCGGCCTCGCCGCGAGCACGGCACCTGCCGCCGAACTCATGCAGCGCGCGTTCGGTCCGACCGGCGCGGTCGTCATCGCCGCCGGCATCGCCATCTCGACGTTCGGGTTCTGCAACATCGCGATCCTCGGCGGATCGCGCATGTTCCAGGTGATGGGCGCCGACGGCGTGTTTTTCCGCGCCGCGGCACATCTGCATCCGACCTACCGCTCGCCCGATATCGCGCTCGGCGTGCTCGCGCTGTGGGCGGCGGCGCTCGTGATCCTCGGCAACTACGGCGAGCTGCTCGACTACGCGACGGTCGGCGACTGGATCGGCAGCGCGATGGTCGCCGCGACGCTGTTCCACTACCGCCGCGTCGAAGGCGCCGCCGCGATCTTCCGCGCGCCGCTGCATCCGCTGCTGCCGCTCGCGTTCATCGCCGCGGTCGCATTCGTCGTGATCTCCAGCGCACTGGCCCAGCCACGCCAGACGCTGATCGGACTCGGCATCATCGTCGCCGGCATTCCGGCCTACTACCTCTGGCGGCGCATCTACCCGCAGCGCTGAAGCGAAGGCCCGCTGCGGCAGGCGCACATCCTGCCGCGACGGCCCGCACGGCAAGCCCCTGTTCGCTCCCGGCCGCTGCTGCGACAATCCGTGTCTGCACTGCGGAGAGTTACATGCGCGAAGCCCCTGCCAAGGCCGACACGGACGCCGCCCGCGCGGCAACACCGGGACCGATCGAACTCACGATCAACGGCGAGAAGTTCCGCCACACCGGCGCTCCCGACATGCCGCTGCTCTGGTATCTGCGCGACATCCTGCGCCTGACCGGCAGCAAGTTCGGCTGCGGCGTCGGCCAGTGCGGCGCCTGCACGGTGCACCTGAAGGGTGCGCCCGTGCGGTCGTGCACGGTGCATGTCGGCGGCAAGGCGCAGCGCTCCTGCCTGCTGCCGATGAGTGCGCTGGAGGGCCAGTCGGTCACGACGATCGAAGGCATCGCGAGCGGTGAAGATCTGCATGCGGTACAGCAGGCCTGGATCGAGGAAGACGTGCCGCAGTGCGGCTACTGCCAGGCCGGACAGATCATGGCGACGGTCGATCTGCTCAAGCGCAAGGCGCAGCCGAGCGACGCCGATATCAGCCAGCTCACTAACCTGTGCCGCTGCGGCACGTATCCACGCATCCGCAAGGCGGTCAAGCGCGCGGCGCAGCTGATCGCCGAAGCCAAGGTTGCCGAGTCGAAGGCGGCCGAGACGAAAGCCGCCGCGGAGGCGAAAGCGGCCGAGGCGAAAGCCGCGGAAGCCAGGCCGAACGAGGACAAGCCATGAGCGGCCTGACCCGTCGTCAGTTCGTCAGCGTGATGCTGACCGCGAGCGGTGCGCTGCTCGTCGGCGTCCGCGCCGCGTCGGCCGCGGCCGATCCCAAGGTGTCGATGGATCTGTTGGGCGAACCGCTAACCTCGCTCGGCGCATTCGTGCGCATCGAACGCAACAACCGCATCGTGATCGGCGCGCGCGGCTGCGAGATCGGCCAGGGCGTCATGACCTCGCTGCCGATGCTGATCGCCGACGAACTCGACGCCGACTGGAACCGCGTGCGCGTCGAACAGCTGCCCTACGGCTACGAGATCGGTCCCGACGGTCCGACCAATCGCTACGGGCCGCAGGGCGCCGGCGGCAGTACGAGCGTCACCGACGGCTGGAAGGATCTGCGCCAGGCCGGCGCCGTCGCGCGCTGGCTGCTGATCGAAGCCGCCGCACAGCACTGGCAATTGCCGCACGAGCGGCTCGACACCGAGGCCGGGCATGTCGTGCATCCCGACGGAACACGCCTGGCCTACGCCGAACTCGTCGAGCGCGCCGCAGCGATCCTGCCGCCGGCCGAACCGGTTGGGCTGAAGAAGCCCGAGCAGTTCCGCATCATCGGCAAGCCCGCCAAGACGGTCGACGCGCGCGCGATCGTGACCGGCCGTGCGACGTTCGGCATCGACTGCTACATGGGCGGCGCGCTGACCGCGGTCATGCTGCGATGCCCGCATCTGGACGGCGGTGTCGAATCGCTCGACGACAGCGAAGCGCGCAAGGTCGCCGGCGTGCGCGACGTGTTCGTGATCGACGGCCCGGTGCCGGGTTCGTCGTTCGACACGAATCTCGCGACCGGCGTGGCCGTCGTCGCCGACAACACCTGGGCCGCGATCAAGGGCCGCAATGCGCTGAAGGTGACCTGGAAACCCGGGCCGTGGGCGCAGGAATCCAGCGCCGCGCTCGAAGCGCAGGCGACCGAGGCGCTCAAGGGCGAAGGCGTGTCCGTGCGCCGCGACGGCGACATGGCTGCCGCGCGCAAGACGGCCAAGCGCACGCTGGAAGCGAAATACCAGGTGCCGTTCCTCGCCCACGCGACGATGGAACCGCCGCATGCGCTGATCAAGATCGAACCCGACCGCGCGCTGTTCATCGGTTCGCTGCAGAGCCCGGGCGGCGCGTCGACCGTCATCGCGAACCTGACCGGCCTCGCGCGCGAAAAGATCGAGATCCGCATGACGCGCGCGGGCGGCGGCTTCGGTCGGCGCCTCGAGAACGACTACGTCGCCGAGGCGGTCATGATCGCGAAGAAGGCCGGCAAGCCGATCAAGCTGCTGTGGACGCGCGACGACGACCTGCGTCACGACTTCTACCGCCCCTACGGCCTGCATCAGCTGTCCGCAACGCTCGATCGCAAGAATCAGCTGACCGGCTTCGCGCACCTGTGCGCGGCGACGTCGATGAACTACCGCATCGCGCGCAAGAAGGAACGGCCGCCGGGCCAGGGCTGCCTCGAAGCCGACGATTTCCCGGCCGGGCTCGTGCCGAATCTCGACAAGCGCTTCTTCCCGCTCGAATCGGGCATGCCGCGCGGCCCGTGGCGCGCGCCGCTGCACACGTTCCATGCGTTCGCCGTGCAGAGCTTCATCGACGAGATCGCGCACGAGACGAAGCAGGACGCCGTCGAGCTGCGCCTGAAGCTGCTCGGCGAAGCGCGCGAACTCGACTACTCCGGCCACGGCGGCCCGAAATTCGATACCGGCCGGCTCGCCGCCGTGCTGACGCGCTGCGCCGAGGCGATCGAGTGGAAGCGCAAGCGTACCGACGGCCGCGGCGTCGGCATCGCCTGCCACTTCACGTTCGGCGGCTATGCGGCGCATGCGTTCGAAGTCTCCGTCGACGGACGCGACCTGCGCATCCATCGCGCGATCTGCGTCGTCGACGTCGGCCGCGTCGTCAATCCGCTCGGCGTCGACGCGATGATGGTCGGCGGCACGATAGACGGTCTTTCGACGGCACTGAATCTCGCGATCACGGTCAAGGACGGCCAGGTGCAGCAGTCGAGCTTCGGCGACTACGCGGTCGCGCGCATGGCGCAGATGCCCCATGAAGTCGAAGTCATCGTGATGCCGAGCGAACGCGAACCTTCCGGCGCCGGCGAAATGGGCATACCGAGCGTCGCACCGGCGCTCGCGAATGCGATCTTCGCGGCGACGACGGTGCGCGTGCGCAAGCTGCCGCTGCTGGCGGAGCTCAATCGCCGGCTTTGACGTTGCGGACGGTCGGAACATTGAGATAATTCCATTCTTGATCATCCGCTCGCAATGTCCGGCGCCGTGATTTACCGCGAACTGAGCCCCTGCGCGGCGCTGCACGCATTGCTGC
>CAMLLF010000041.1 GCA_946480705.1 uncultured Lysobacteraceae bacterium
GCCGCTGCGCACGCGCCAGTAATAGCGCGTGCTCGAGTTCAGCGCCGGCGTGACGGTCGCGCTGGTGCCGCCGCCTGCGACGGTCTGCGTGAAGACGATGCTCGTGAACCCGGCGTCGGTCGCGACTTCGACGACGTAGTCCTTGGCCTGCGTCGAAGCCGACCAGCTCAGCACCGGCGTGAACGCGACGCCGACGGCGTTGTCGGCCGGCGAGGTCAACGCGGGCACGCTCGGCGTCGCCGTGGCGACGGTCACGTTGAGGTTGGCCGTCTTGGTCGTCGCACCGCTCGTGCCGCTGAGACCGATCGTCTGCAGGCCGGGCGCCGCGGTGTTGGCGACGCTCATCGCCACCGTGCTCGAACCCGGCGGCGTGACCGTCGTCGGCGTGAAGCCGCCGCTGAAGCCGGTCGGCAGCGCATTCGCGAAGGCGAGATTGACCGGCGTGACGAAGCCGCTGACCGAGCCGACGTTGACCGTGACCGGCGTCAGATTGGCCGTGCCCGCCGCCGTACAGACTTCCTGCGACAGGTTCGTACCGTTGACGGTGAAGGTCGGCGTGCCGCAGGCGTCGAACTTGAACGAACCGATGCGCGTGCCCTTGCTCGTCGAGGGCATGTATTCGCCGGTGAACCAGAAGGTACAGCCGTCGACCGGGTCGACGCCCATCTGGAAGTAGTCACCCCAGCGCTCGTTGCCGTGATTGCCGGAGCCGGCGATCAGCGTGGTTTCCGGCGTTGTCATCGTGCCGAGCGGATCGCTCGACAGGCGGCCGACGTAGCCCAGCGCCGGGAACAGCGCCGGCGACTGGCGCACCATCGAATAGGCCATCGCGATGTTGCCCGAGGAATCCATCGAGATGCCGGCCATCCAGCGGTCGATGCCATCGTGCGGTGACGCGGCGCCGGCCCAGGTGCCTTCCTGGTACAGCGTCCACGGATTCGCGATGCCGCCGACGCGGCGCAGTTCGAACCAGCGGATGCCGCCGGTGTCGTTGCCGTCGATGTCGGTGACGAGATTGCCGATCAGCGATTCATAGCTGCCGAAGTTGCGGTAGGCGAGACGATTCATGACCGGCTCTCGCAGCGGGTCGAGCTTCTGGCCGCTCGGCTGCGGGAACGCGTTGAACGCGGTCAGGCCGTTGAGGTTCGAGCTGAACTCGGCGATCGGAATGTTGACCGGGCCGCTCAGCACGGTGTTGGCCGGCGTCGTGAAGTCGACCGCGAGCTGGTACACCTCGAGGAAGTCCTGCGTCGGGTTGTTCGAGCCCGAGTTGTGCGACTCGTCGTCGCGGTGACGCATGAAGATGCCGCGCGCGCCGGCCGGCGGCGCGTCGATGCCGTCATGGTCGGCCGGCGTCGTCATCTGGAAGCCGAAGCCCGCGAGATTCGGAATCGTGACGCGCTGGAACGTCGCCGGCTGACCGGCGAGCATCTTCGTGCGGTCCATCGCGTAGACCGGACGCGCGCCGCTCGTGCCGGACTCGTTCGCGCCGACGTAGTACGCATCGCCCCAGACGCCGTACTTCGGATAGTCCGGGAACGCCGGCATGGTAAAGGTGTACTTGTACCAGGTTACCGTCGGCGCCTCGAGGTTGTCGGTGTCGCTGACGTAGACGCAGAGCGAACGGCCCGACTGGGTCGAGAACTCGGTCAGCACCCAGCGGCTGGCCAGTTCGTCGAACAGCACGATCGGATCGCCGAGGCCGGACGCGCAGGCGCCGGTGCCGCCGAGCGAGACCATCGAGAAGCTGCGCACGAAGCTGCCGTCGGACTTGCGGTAGATGCGAACTTCGCTGCCGCCGCTGCCGTTGACGGACTGCACGAAATGCGTGGTGCCGACGTCACCGGTCGGATCGGGCGGCGAGGCCTGCGAGGTGCTGCCGGCGACGTTGATGATCGGGGTCGTGAACGTGCCGCCGCCGCGCGTGGGTTCGGTGAACTGCAGCGGTACCAGCGGATCGTTCAGGTCGACCGGATTGACCGGGGTCGGCGCTTCGTTCGGCTTGTATTCCCAGTGCTGGCGCGGAATCTCGACGAGCGAATCGCCGGGACGCCAGTCGCGCACGGGCGGCAGGTCGGCCATGTTGACGCGGACGATATCGGGAACGGACACGCCGAGTGCTTCGGCGCCGCGGACGTAGCGGATGCCTTGGGCATCGACGCCGATTTCCGGCTTGTAATCGGACTTCTGCGCCAGTGCGGCGCCGGACAGCGCGAGCGCAAGCGCGCAGCAGAGACTGTTGCGTAGCAATTTCACAAGGAACCTCCCGACACTCGAAGAAGAGCGTGCAGCGTCTGCGCGGCATGCCCGCCTGACCAAACCCCAGTCTGGTGCGCACGGTTGATGACTCCCGCTACCGTGCGACCGAGTTCGATTCATACCACAGACTGAATCCGTAATAACAGTGGCGCATACGCTTGTAGGCGGTCGCTATATCCGCCTTAACGTCGGCGTCACGAACCGATCAGCGCTGCGGGGCGATCTCGACCGGGATCAGGTACACGTCACCGGTTTCGCTGGCGACGTCGATGTGCTGGCTCGCACCGCCGCGGCGCAGCTGACCGTGCCGCCGCTCGCCGCCGGCCTCGCGCAGGTCGAGCGGGACATTGCCGGCGATAGTGCCGGCAGTCTCGACATCGAGGGCGATCTCGCCGTACAGGGGTACCTCCAGGAGGATGTTCCCCGTGCGGGAGCGGACCTTCAGTGGCTTCTTCCATTTGGCCTGGGTCGGAAACACGCGCAGCTCGCCGCTGTCGGTCGACGCATCGATCGAGCCGCCGCCGGCGACCGCAAGGCGCCCGTCGCGAGTGCGCGCGACGACTTCGTTGTTCACCCGACGCACTTGCACGTCGCCGTAAGTCGTCGTGACTTCGAGATCGGGACCGGACGGCACGAACATGCCGAGGTCGACGCGCCCCTTGCGGTAACCGTTGACGAGCTTGTCGGTGCCGTGACGCTTGTCGGAGGCGTAGCTGACCTCGACGACGGCGGTGTCGCCGTCGACGCGCATCTGGATGTCCGGTTTTTCCGGCGTCGCGCCAATCAGCTGCACGACCTCATAGGCGCCCAGCGTTCGATTGTCGATCGGCTTCACGCTGACACTGCCGTGCGGGTTGTGGATGCGTACGCGCTTCACGGTGTCGGGAAGCTGCAGGTCGCGCTTGAGACGCTCGATCGAATGCGGCGGCGGTTCCGCTGTCGTCTCTGTCGCGTCCCGGCGCGGAGGTGCACTGCTGCAGGCACTGAGACCTGCAACGGCGACGAGACCAAACAAGAGGACGGAGGTGAGCTTGACGCTTTGCATGAGGCGATCTCGTCTTCGAGGCTTAGCCGCTGACCATACCATCGAAGGGAGAGGCTGCCGACCCCGGTCCGCGCGCGCGTGGACGCCGCGGCATCCGAGCCGCGACAATCGGCGTTTCCCTGCCGCCGCGCCAGCCATGTCTCCGAACCGACCGATCTCCCTGACGCGCTTTCTCATCGAGGAACAGCGCGCGCACCAGCACATCAACGCCGACCTGCGACTCCTGATCGAAGTCGTCGCGCGCGCCTGCAAATCGATTTCCATCGCCGTCGGCAAGGGCGATCTCGGCGGCCTGCTCGGCGAAGCCGGCAGCGGCAATGTGCAGGGCGAGGCGCAGCAGAAGCTCGACGTGCTGTCGAACGAAATCCTGCTCGAAGCCAATGCCTGGGGCGGCCATCTTGCCGGCTGCGCGTCCGAGGAAATGGACGATCCGCACCCGATTCCGGACGTCTATCCGAAAGGCAACTACCTGCTGCTGTTCGATCCGCTCGACGGCTCGTCGAACATCGACGTGAACATCTCGGTCGGCACGATCTTCTCGGTGCTGCGCTGCCCGGACGGCGTCACCGAGCCCAAGGTCGAGCACTATTGCCAGCCCGGCGCGACCCAGGTCGCCGCCGGCTATACCGTGTACGGCCCCAGCACGCTGCTCGTGCTGACGCTGGGCCACGGCACGCACGTGTTCACGCTCGACCGCGAGCTCGGCAGCTTCACGCTGACGCGGCGCGACGTGGAGATTCCGGCCGACACGAAAGAGTTCGCGATCAACATGTCGAACCAGCGCCACTGGGAACCGCCGATGCAGCGCTACATCGAGGATCTGCTCGCCGGCAAGGAAGGTCCGCGCGGCAAGGACTTCAACATGCGCTGGGTCGCCTCGATGGTGGCCGACGTGCACCGCATCCTGACGCGCGGCGGCATCTTCATTTATCCCTGGGACCGCAAGGATGCGGCCAAGCCGGGCAAGCTGCGCCTGATGTACGAAGCCAATCCGATGGCCTTCATCGTCGAGCAGGCCGGCGGCCGCGCGACGACCGGACGCGCACGCATTCTCGACCTGCAGCCCACCGCGCTGCACCAGCGCGTGCCGGTGTTCCTCGGCTCGCGCAACGAGGTCGACGCGGCGACGCGCTATCACGTCGATTTCGACGCGGCGCAATAAGCGCGACGCGGGGCCGGCCGCCGCGCCGGCCTCGCAACTCGGCAGGAAATGCCGGCTAGAATCGGGCCTCCCCGTCCGCCGGAGCGCGCCATGAGCATCCTCGATTTCATCAAGAGCGAACTGCTGGAGATCATCGAGTGGACCGATGATTCGCGCGACACCCTGTCGTACCGCTTTCCCGACGACGACAAGGAAATCAAGAACGGCGCGCAGCTCATCGTGCGCGAATCGCAGATGGTGCAGTTCGTCGCCGCGGGCAAATACGCCGACGCGTTCGGCCCGGGCAAGCACACGCTGACCACCGAGAACATCCCGGTACTGTCGACGATCCTCGGCTGGAAATACGGCTTCAATTCGCCGTTCAAGTGCGACGTCTATTTCGTCAACACGCGGCTGTTCACCGGCAACAAGTGGGGCACGTCCAACCCGGTCATGATGCGCGACCGCGACTTCGGCGTCGTCCGCCTGCGCGCGTTCGGCACCTACGATTTCCGCATCGTCGATGTGCCGAAGTTCCTCAAGGAAGTCGCCGGCACCGACCAGAACTTCCGTCTCGACGAGTTCGCCGACACGATGCGTTCCCGCCTCGTCAGCGTGTTCACCGAGGCGCTGGCTACCGCACAGGTGCCGGCGCTCGACGTCGCGTCGCGCTATTCGGAACTCGGCGAGGCGCTGCTGCCGATCATCAATCCGGCGATGACCGGCAAATACGGCCTCGAGATCACGAGCTTCGTGCTGGAGAACGTGTCCGTACCGCCGGAAGTCGAGCAGGCCATCGACAAGCGTTCGAGCATGGGCGTCATCGGCAATCTCAACGACTACGTGAAATACCAGATGGGTGTCGGCATGGGCCAGGGCGGCGAGGGCGCAGCCGCGGCCGCCGCGCCGGCGCAGATGGCGATCGGCTTCGGCATGGCGCAGGAGCTCATGAAAGGAATGCAGGGCCCGGGCGCGTCCGCCGCGGCGCCGGCGGCCTCGGGCATCGACGTGCTCACGCCGGAACAGGCGGCGCAGGCACTCGGCGTGTCGGTCGAAGACGTCATGGCCTCGATCACGGCGGGTGAGTTGAAGGCCCGCAAGATCGGCAATGCGTATCGCATCGCGCGCGCCGCGCTCGAAGAATTCCTGCGCGGCTGATCGCGACGCTGTCGGCTCTTTCACTTCCGATTTCCGGATACGCATGAGCAACGCGACCGTCGCCAAGCACCCCTGCCCGGAATGCGGTGGCGACTTGCAGTGGAATGCGGCGAAGCAGGCGCTGGTCTGCCCGTACTGCGGCACGACCGTCGCGTGGACGCCGGCGCAGGCGGCCGATCCGGGAACGGCCGTCATCGAGCAGGATCTCGAGACCGCGTTGCGCAATCCCGCGGTCAATCGCGACTGGGGCGCTCAGCGGCGCGAGGTGCAGTGCCAGAGCTGTCATGCGATCTCGGTGTTCGTCGACGGCCGCGTCGCGCAGCGTTGCGACTTCTGCGGCTCGCCCTCGATCATCGCGCACGAATCGCAGAAGGACGCCATCACGCCGCAAAGCCTGCTGCCGTTCAAGATCAGCGACGGCCAGGTGCGCGACCTGATCCGGCGCTGGTACGGCACGCGCTGGTTCGCGCCCGACAAGCTCAAGCGTGCCGCGCTGACCGACACGCTCCACGGCATCTATCTGCCGTACTGGACTTTCGACGCGCACGTCGACGCGCGCTGGACGGCCGACGCCGGCTACTACTATTACGAGACCGAGACCTATCGCGACGCGCAGGGCAACACGCAGCGGCGGCAGGTGCGGCACGTGCGCTGGGAACCCGCCGCGGGCGAGCTCGCGCACTTCTTCGACGACGAACTCGTGCCCGGCACGGCCGGCGTGCAGCCGGACCTGCTCGCCGGCATCGAACCGTTTCCGACGACGACCGATCTCAAGGCCTATTCGCCGGAATTCGTGCGCGGCTGGACGGTCGAGCGCTATCAGGTCGATCTGCGCAAGGCGTCGGAGTTGAACCTCGCCGACATGCAGGACCAGGTCCGCGCGCTCTGCAGCGCCGAGGTGCCTGGCGACACGCAGCGCAACCTCGAGGTCGACGCGCGCTATCAGGGCCGCACGTTCAAGCACGTGCTGATGCCGGTCTGGCTCGTCAGCTACACCTACGGCTCGCGGCGCTTCCAGATCGTCGCGAACGGCTATACCGGCACGATCGCCGGCAAGCATCCGTATAGCTGGGTCAAGATCTTCTTCGCCGTACTGGCCGCACTGATCGTCGCGGGCGTGTTCTTCTATCTGATCGAATCGCAATAAGCGCACGGCATGCCGGCCGCGGGCGCGCTTGCGCGCGCGCCGGCCCGCATCGATCATCGCGGATCTGTTCCCGCGACGGCGCCCGCCATGCAGCAACCGGATTTCATCGAGGTCTACGACGACGCACTCGACCGCGAGACCTGCGTCGCGTTGATCCGCCGCTTCGAAGCCAGCGGCAAGGCCGTGCGCGGCCAGACCGGCGGCGGCGTCGACACGACGCTGAAGGACAGCTGGGACATCTGCATCAGCGATCACGCCGAGTGGAACGATGTGACGGTGCGCTTCAACCAGGCCGTCATGGCCGGTTTCAAGGACTACCTGCGCCAGTTCGCGCATGCCGCGCTCGCGCCGTTGCAGCTCAAGGTGCCCGATCCCGCTACCGGACAGCACAAGCCGCTGGACGCGAAAGCCGTGGCCGAACTCGACGACCGCACGCTGACCGCGATCGTCATGAAGGTGTTTCGCCCGGGCACGATCAACATCCAGAAATACATCGCCGACCAGGGCGGTTATCCCTACTGGCACTGCGAGCTGTATCCGAAGCTCGCCGACAACGCCGAGACGCTGCACCGCGTCGTGCTCTGGACGATCTACCTCAACGACGAATTCGCCGAAGGCGAGACCGAGTTCTATTACCAGCAGCGCAAGATCGCGCCGAAGACCGGCTCGCTGCTGATCGCCCCGACCGCCTTCACCCACACGCATCGCGGCAACATGCCCAAAGGCGGCAACAAGTACATCGCCACGAGCTGGATCCTGTTCAACCGGTCGGAAGTGCTGTTCGGGCAGCCGGCGGGAAAGAAGTAAAAGAGTTTAGTAGGTAGCAACCAGAGGAGCGCGCGGACGTCCTCTAGCCACTACCTGCTCCCCTCTGGTTTCTGGTTTCTTGCTTCTCAGTTCACATGCCGCGCCACCGTCATGAGCCCGAACATCGTCGTCGGGTCGACGGTCTTGAGCGTCGTGCCGGCCGTGACGATGCGGCTGCCCGGATAGAGCTTCACGCCGCCGTTGGAGCTGCTCTCGTAGCCGTAGCTGAAATCCGCCCAGCCGCCGCCGAGGTAGCCCACGTCGAGCACGCCGCTGCTGCGCAGGCGCATGACGAACGCCTTGGAGAAGTTCGGACCGGTGCCGGTCGGCGGCGCATCGAGGTGCTGGCCGACCATGATCGGCCGCTCGCGTTCGTCGAGGATCAGGTCGGTCACCGTCACGCCGCCGCCGCCGAGGTCCTGCAGGAATTTACCCGAGACGCCGAAGCCGGGATCGAGATTGCCGTCGGGCTTGAGACCGGCCGCGCCGGCGAAGCAGTAGGCGAAGCCCGTGGTCGCATCCGGTTCCTTGCAGACGCTGCCGCCGATCACGAAGCGGCCGTCCTTGCGCAGTGCGATGCGGCGGCCGAAGTCGTCGCCGCCGAAATCGATCGTGCTGAAGCCGCCGAGACCGAAGGTCGCATCGGGCGTGCCGTCGTAGCGATAGCGCGCGGCGACGAAGTCGTAGCGCTCGCCGGGCTTGGCGCTGCGGCCGGCGACGACGATGCGGCCGTCCGGCTGGAACGTGATGCCGGTCAGACGATTGCGCGCGCCGACGCCGGTCCAGACGCGCGAATACGCGATGCCGCCGCTGCCGAAGCCGGCGACGGGCGCACCGCCGAGCGTCAGCTCGACGACGACGAAATCGAAGTTGCCCGTGACCGGATGGCGCGTGCCGGCGGCCATGCCGAGATAGTTGCCCCACTGTGCGATGTCGAACACCGGATAGATGTTCGCGCCGACCGTGAAGCTCGCGACGCCGCCGGCGCCGAACCAGGTTTGCGGCGCGCCGGCCGTGTCGAACGCATAAACGTATAGTTTGTCGTCCGCCGCGATCATCTGGTACAGCGTGTCGCGATGCATCGTCAGCGCGCTGTACATCGCGACATTGGCCGGCGGTGCCGCCGGCGTGACGATGCCGCCGCTGCCGAAGGAAACATCGAGATTGCCGTCGGGTTTGTATTTCGCGAGTACCGGCCGGATGACGCCGGCCGTCGTGCTCGTGCCGGCGGTATAGACATAGCCGTCGCGGTCGACGACGAGATCGTCGGCGCCGGCCAGATCTCCATAGCTCGTGCGGCGGATGCCGCCCGCGCCGAACGTGGGATCGAGTTCGCCGGGCACAGCCGCCGGCGCGGCCGGCGCGCCGCAGGCGAGCGCGAGCGCAAACAGAAAGGCGTTCAGGGATTTCATCGGTTTCCTCCGTTGCGTGAACCGTACGACGCCAATACGCAATGCGGAGCAGTTTGAAGACATGCCGGCGACGCGTCCGCGGCCGGGCCCTCGGTCGGCTCGTGCGCGTTGTTCACTTTCGCGCGTGATCCAGTTCGCGAATGTGCTGCGTGGCCGCGCGCTCAGCCGAACAGCTCGCCTTGCGGCGACGGCGCGCGCGGCGGCGCGAATTGGCTCACGTCGAGATCGAGATTTGCGCGCCGTCGGATGCCGTGCTTCTTGCAGGCCAGCGTCAGGCGATTGCGGATGAGTTCCGCGAATGGCCCTTCGCCGCGCATGCGGAAGCCGAAGCGCGGCTCGTTGAGTTCGCCGCCGCGGATGTTGCGCAGCACGTTGAGCACGTGCTGCTTGCGTTCGGGATAGTGCGTTTCGAGCCAGTCTTCCCAGAGTTGCTTGAGTTCCCAGGGCAGGCGGACCACCGTGTAGCCGGCGCTGAGCGCGCCGGCCGCGGCGGCCTGCTCGATGATCGCTTCGATCCAGATGTCGGTCAGCGCCGGGATGATCGGCGCGACGTTGACGCTGGTCGGGACGCCGGCGGCTGAAAGCGCGCGGATCGCCTCGATACGCCGGTGCGGCGCGCTCGCGCGCGGTTCGAGCCGGCTGCTCAGACGGTTGTCGAGCGAGGTGACGCTGACGAAGACATGCACGAGGCGGCGCTTGGCCATGTCCGCGAGAATGTCGATGTCGCGTTCGATCAGCGCGTTCTTCGTGATGATCGTGCACGGATGGTTGCAGGCGTTCAGCACCTCGAGGATCTGCCGCGTGATGCGATAGCGCCGCTCGATCGGCTGGTAGCAATCGGTGTTCGCGCCGAGGTTGATCGCGCTGCAGACGTAGCCGCGTTTCGACAGGTCCTTGCGAAGGATCTCGGCCGCGTTGGTCTTCGCGAACAGCCTCGTTTCGAAATCGAGCCCGGGCGACAGGTTGAGGTAGGCGTGCGACGGGCGCGCGTAGCAGTAGGCACAGCCGTGCTCGCAGCCGCGGTAGGGATTGATCGACGCGTCGAACGGCACGTCGGGCGAGGCGTTCGTCGATACGATCTGCCGCGCGCGTTCCTCGCTGACGGTCGTGCGCGGCGGCGCAGCGGGCTCGCCGTCGTGATACCAGCCGTCGTCGACGGCTTCGTGCGTGGTGACTTCGAAGCGGCCGGCCGGATTGTCGCGGCTGCCGCGGCCCTTGATGCGATCGGGTTTGTCGAGCGAGGAAGGCATGGCGCGGCAATCTGCGGGCGTGCTGTCGCAGAATCTGCGAAGCGGTCAGGCCGTCGCGGCTCCGCCTGCCGGACCGCGCAGCCGGTGCCAGACGCGGCGCAGCGCGCGCCAGAGCTTGGGCAGCAGCCAGGCCGCGAGCAGCAGGAACAGGGCGAGCAGCCCGAGGAACAGCCACGGATAGTTCCAGATCAGATAGAGCCCGCCGAGCAGGGTCAGGTCTTCGCCGAAGCTCGCGCCCCAGTTCGTGAACGGTTCGGGCGAGGTGTTGATGATCGCGCGCGTGCCGGCCTTGGTCAGGTGGGTGCCCGAGCTGATCGCGCCGCCGAGCAGGCCCGCGGCGAGCTGCACCGCCGGCGTCGCCTCGTGGAACACGCCCCAGGCGAGCAGCGCGCCGGCCGGAATCCGCACGAACGTGTTGAGCGCGTCCCAGACCGAATCGAACGCCGGCACCTTGTCGGCGAGGAATTCGCCGACCGCAAGAATGCCGGCGACCCAGAGCACCCAGTCGTTCTGCAGCAGCTGCAGTCCCGACGGTAGCGTGATGACCTCGAATCGACCGAGCAGACCGACCAGCAGCACGGCCGCATACAGGCGGAAGCCGCTGGCCCAGGCCAGCCCGCCGGCCAGTGCGAGGGATTGCAGAGCGTCCATCGTCGCGAACCCGTCCGTCGTCGTTCAGGCCACGATACTCGCGCCGGCGCGGCGCGGCTTCAAGCGGCGGACCGGTTCGCGGCATTCGCCGACCGGCGACGCGGCGTCGACGGATGCGTGCGCTATGATCGCCGCGGCGCGGGAAAGTGAGGGAGCTGTCGCATGCGTTTCGTCTGGTTGCTGCTGATGATTGCCTCGATCGCGTTCGCGATCATGACGCGCAGTCCCGGCATGCTCGCACTGGCCTTGTTCGTCGGCTTCGTCAGCGGGCTCTGCGCGGTGTTCACGTTTGCTGCCGCGCGCATCGAATCGACGTCGCGCCCCGATTCGGCGCTGCTGACGCCCGAAGTGCTCGCCGCGGTCCGCGCGCGCGGCGCGCAGCAGCGCGCCGCGGCAGGTCAGCCGCAGGCACCGCCGTCGCTGCCGCCCGCGCGACCGGCCGCACCGCCGCAACCGCCGCGGCAGTAATCCGTTTGCCGAGAAGCCGGCGCCGCATCGCGACGCCGGCCTCGTATCGCCTTACTTCTTCACGTCCTGCGTGTGCGTCTTGAGCGCGTCGGCCAGGCCGGGCACACCGGCCGCGCCGTCGGGCACGCTGATGCTCGATCCCCTGAAGTCCTCGCCGATCGGCTGCATGCGGCCGCCGAGGCACTGCGACAGGAAGCCTTCCGCGACCGCATTGAACGCCTTGCTGTTGGCCGGCCGTGCGAAGCCGTGGCCCTCGTCCGGGAAGAGGACGTAGGTCACCGGAATGTTCTTCGCCTTCATCGCCTTGACGATCTGGTCGCTCTCGTCCTGCTTGACGCGCGGATCGTTCGCGCCCTGGCCGATCAGCAGCGGCTTCTTGATCGCATCGACGCGCGACAGCGGCGAGCGGTCGGCGAGCAGCTTCTTGCCCTCCTCGGTACGCGGATCGCCGACGCGCTTGGCGAACTGCTCGAAGAACCCGGCCCAGTACGGCGGAATCGTCGCGAGCAGCGTGTTGAGGTTCGACGGACCGACGATGTCGACGCCGCACTTGAAGGTGTCCGGCGTGAAGGTCAGGCCGACCAGCGTCGCATAGCCGCCGTAGCTGC
>CAMLLF010000042.1 GCA_946480705.1 uncultured Lysobacteraceae bacterium
GCCGATCGCGTCGTCGGACGGCGTACCCGCCGCACCGCCGCCGTCGTTGCCCGGATTGCCGTCGGGCGTCGAGTCGATGTCGGTCGGCGGCGTGGTCGAGGAATCGCCGTCGTCGTCGGCCGAACCGATCTCCGCTCGATTCACCAGCGGCGAGGTCGCCGTCGGCAGGATGCGCAGCGTGATCGTCACCGTCGTGCTGGCACCCGGCGCGAGCGGACCGCCGATCATGCGCGTCGCGAGCGACGGATTGACCGGATTCCAGTTCAGCTCGACCGGACTCAGCTCGAAGCCGGCCGGGATGTAGTCGTTGATGACGATGGTCGTGGCCTGCACCGTACCCTGGTTGAACACGGTGACGTCGAAGGTCACGTCCTGGCCCGGCAGGAACGGTCCGGGCTGGCCGGCCGTCAGCGTCTTGCGCAGCGCGAGATCGAAGCCCGTACCGAACGTGACCTGCGCCGGATCGGCGTCGTCCTCGTCGGTGTTCGGATCCGTGCCGCCTGGCGTGCCCGTGCCGTTGCCGCCGACGGAATCATCGGACGGCGTGCCCGGCGAACCGCCGGCGTCGTTGCCCGGATTGCCGTCGGGCGTCGAGTCGATGTCGGTCGGCGGCGGCGTGTTCGTGTTGCCGTCGTCGTCGGCGGATGCAATCTCCGCGCGATTGACGAGCGGCGACACCGCGCCGTTCTGGATGCGCAGCGTGATCGTCACCGTCGTGCTGGCACCCGGTGCGAGCGGACCCGCGATCGTGCGCGTCGCGAGCGTCGGACTCACGCTGGTCCAGTTCGTCTCGTTCGGACTCAGCGCGAAACCGGCCGGGATGTAGTCGTTCAGCACGATCGTCGTCGCCGGGATACCGCCCTGGTTGATGACTTCGATGTCGAAGCTGACGTCCGAGCCCGGAATGAACGGCCCCGGCTGACCCGCCGTCACGGTCTTGCGCAGCGCGAGGTCGAAATTGCCGACGAGGCCGAAGTCGACGCTGAGGTTGCTGTTCGCATCGACGTCGCCGTCGTTGACCGGCTCGGCGCCGACGGCCAGCGTGACCGACTGCGTGACGATGCTCGCGCCGTTCAGCGTGCCGTTGTCGTCGTTGTTGACGTCGTTGTCCGGATCGGGCGCCGGCTCGTAGCTGCCGGTCGGCAGCAGCGGCGGCAGGCCCGAGCCCGTGCTGGTGCGATAGCCCGCCGGCGGCGTGATCGCGACGAGGTAGTTGTCGGGATCGAGTGCCGCGAACAGGTAGTTGCCGCTGCCGTCGGTGTTCGTCGTGGCGATGGACGGGCCGTCCGGCGTGCCGTTGTTGTCGCTGTCGCGATACAGCACGACGGCCACGCCGGCGATGCCGGGTTCGCCGCCGTCGACGACGCCGTTGTTGTTGCGGTCGTTCCAGACGAGGTTGCCGAGACTCAGCACGCCGGCGCCGCTCGTGATCGGATAGTCCTCGACCTCGCCGTTCGTCGCCGCACCGTTCGGCGTGCACGCCGCGTCGGTGGACAGGCGGAAGCGTGCATGGCTCGCCGCGGCCGCCGTGTTCGGCACGGTGCCGAAGGCCAGCGTGAACGGCGCGCCGTTGCTGCCGTTCGGCACGGCGACCTGCGCCGCTTCGCCGGTGTCGGCGAAATCGCCGTCGGCGTTGTAGTCGAGGAAGCCGCAGAGCAGCGCGGCCGCACCGGTCGTGTTGGTCGCCGTCACGCGCACGGTCGGTGCGACGCCGCGCGAGAGCGCGAGGTCGGCCGTGTTGACGCCGTCTTCGTCGTCGGGCGTGCCGTTCGTGTCGTCGCCGTTCGCCGCGGCGGACGGCTGGCCGTTCGCTTCGGCGTCCTCGTTCGCGCCGATGCGCAGGCCCGCCACGATCGGATGACGCGCGCCGTCGTCGGCGAGCAGCGTGGAATAGTTGCCTGCTCCGCTGCCGGCGCCGGTGTCGGGCAGGTCGCCGTAGTCGACCACGGTGATGCCGACCGGATAGTCCTCGACCTCGCCGTCGGGCGCGGCGCCGACCGGGCTGCAGGCACCCGTGTCGGTCGACAGGCGGAAGCGCGCGTAGCTCGCGGTCACGGCCGTCGCCGGCACCGCGAACGCGAGCGGGAACGTCGCGCCGTTCGTGCCGTTCGGAATCGCCGCGAACGTCGCTTCGCCGGCGTCGGCGAAGTCGCCGTCGCCGTTGAAGTCGACGAAGCCGCAGAGCTGCGCCGCACTGCCGCTGGTGTTGGTCGCGGCGACGCGGATCGTCGCGGCGCTGCCGGCGGTGAGGTTCAGGTCGGCCAGCGTGACGCCGTCTTCGTCGGCACCGTCGCCGTTCGCGGCGACGCCGGGCTGGCCGTCGGCTTCGCCGTCTTCGGTCGCGCCGAGGAACAGCGTCGGCACGATCGGATGACGCGGGCCGTTGTCGCCGAGCAGCGTGGAATAGTTGCCGGTTCCACTGCCGGCGCCGGTGTCGGGCAGATCGCCGAAATCGAGCTGGCCGACGCTGACCGCGTAGTCCTCGACTTCGCCGTCGGTAGCCGGGCCGTTGGCGCCGCAGGCCGTCGTGTCGGTCGACAGGCGGAAGCGCGCATAGCTGCTCGCGGCCGCCGTGACCGGCACCGTGCCGAAGTTCAGCGTGAACTGCACGTCGTTGCTGCCCGTGGGCACGGCGATCGCTGCGGCGGTTTCGCCCGCGTCGGCGAAATCGCCGTCGGCGTTGTAGTCGACGAAGCCGCAGAGCTGTGCCGCACTGCCGGTCGCGTTCGTCGCATTCACGCGCACGTTCGCCGCGGTGCCCGCGGTCAGCACGAGGTCGGCCACGGTGACGCCGTCTTCGTCGTCGGGCGTGCCGTTCGTGTCGTCGCCATCGGCGCCGGTACCCGGCTGGCCGTCGGCTTCGCCGTCCTCGTTCGTGCCGAGATGCAGGCCGGCGACGATCGGATGACGCGGACCGTTGTCGGACGACAGCGTGGAATAGTTGCCGTTTCCACTACCGGCCGCCGTGTCGGGCAGGTCGCCGTAGTCGACCTGCGCGATGCCGACGGGATAGTCCTCGACTTCGCCGTTGGCCGCGATGCCGGTCGCCGAGCAGGCGCCCGCATCGGTGCTCAGGCGGAAGCGCGCGTAGGTGCTGCTGACCGCGCTCGTCGGCACCGTGCCGAAGTTCAGCGTGAACTGCACGTTCGTCGAGCCCGTCGCGACCGCCGCGGCCGGTGCGGTTTCGCCGGCGTCGGCGAAATCGCCGTCGCCGTTGAAATCGACGAAGCCGCAGAGCTGCGCCGCGCTGCCGGTCGTGTTGGTCGCATTGACGCGCACCGCCGCGGCCGTGCCGCCGGTCAGCGAGAGATCGGCGATCGTCACGCCGTCCTCGTCGTCGGGCGTGCCGTTCGCATCGTCGCCGTCGGCGTTCGTCGCCGGCTGGCCTTCGGCTTCGCCGTCCTCGTCGAGGCCCAGGCGCAGGCCGGCCACGATCGGATGACGCGGGCCGTCGTCGGCGAGCAGCGTCGCGTAGTTGCCCGTACCGGTGCCGGCTGCGGCATCCGGCAGATCGCCGAAGTCGAGCAGGCCGGCGCTGACCGGATAGTCCTCGACCTCGCCGTCGGTTGCGGCGCCGACCGGGCTGCACGCGCCGAAGTTCAGCGTGAACGGCGCGCCGTTAGAACCCGACGGTACGACGACCGCGGGCGCGGTCTCGCCCGCATCGGCGAAGTCGCCGTCGGCGTTGAAGTCGATGAAGCCGCAGAGCTGCGCCGCGGATGCGAGCGTGTTCGTCGCGGTCGCACGCACCGTGGCGGTCGTGCCGGCCGTCAGCGCGAGATCGGCGGTGTTGATGCCGTCCTCGTCGTCCGGCGTGCCGTCGGCGTCGTCGCCGCTCGCACTCGTGCCCGGGAGGCCGTCGGCTTCGCCGTCTTCGTTCGCACCCAGGCGCAGGCCCGCGACGATCGGATGGCGCGGACCGTTGTCGGTCGTCAATGTGGAATAGTTGCCAGTTCCACTGCCGGCGCCGGTGTCGGGCAGGTCGCCGAAGTCGGTCTGGCTGATCGCGACGGCATAGTCCTCGACTTCACCGTCGGGCGCCGCACCGTTCGCGGTGCACGCACCGGCCGCGGTGCTCAGGCGGAAACGCGCATAGGTGCTGGTTGCCGCCGTGCCCGGCACCGTGCCGAACGCGAGCGTGAACTGCACGTTGTTCGAACCCGTCGCCACGGCGATGGCCGGCGCGGTTTCGCCGGCATCGGCAAAGTCGCCGTCGGCGTTGAAGTCGACGAAGCCGCAGAGCTGCGCCGCCGCACCCGTCGTGTTCGTCGCATTCACCCGGACGTTCGCCGGCGCGCCGCCGACGAGCGCGAGGTCGGCCACGGTCACGCCGTCCTCGTCGTCGGGTACGCCGTTCGCGTCGTCGCCGTCGGCAGTGGCCGACGGCTGGCCGTCGGCTTCGCCGTCCTCGTTCGCGCCGAGGCGCAGGCCCGCAACGACCGGATGACGCGGACCGTTGTCGGCCAGCACGGTGGAATAGTTGCCGTTTCCACTACCGGCACCGGTATCGGGCAGGTCGCCGAGATCGACGAGGCCGATCGCGACCGCGTAGTCCTCCACTTCGCCGTTCGTCGCCGCGCCCGCGGCGCTGCAGGCGCCCACGTCGGTCGACAGACGGAAGCGCGCGTAGGTGCTGGTCGCCACGCTCGTCGGCACGGTGCCGAAGTTCAGGGTGAACTGCAGGTTGTTGCTGCCGGTCGGCACCGGCATCGCGGGGGCGGTTTCGTTCGCGTCGGCGAAGTCGCCGTCGCCGTTGAAGTCGACGAAGCCGCAGAGCTGTGCCGCCGCGCCCGTCGTGTTCGTCGCATTGACGCGCACGCTCGCGCCGCTGCCGGCGACCAGGCTCAGGTCGCTGACCGTCACGCCGTCTTCGTCATCGGGCGTGCCGTTCGCGTCGTCGCCGCTGGCCGCCGCGTTCGGCTGGCCGTCGGCTTCCGCGTCGACGCTCGCGCCGAGCACGAGGCCGGCGACGATCGGATGGCGCGCGCCGTTGCCGGCGAGCAGGGTCGGGTAGAGCGGTGCGGGCAGATCGCCGAGATCGAGCGTACCGATGCCGACGACGTAGTCCTCGACTTCGCCGTCGGTCGCGAGACCGTCCGGCGTGCAGGCGCCGGGGCCGCTGCTCAGGCGGAAGCGTGCGTACGTGCTTGCCGCCGCGCCGGCCGGCACGGTGCCGAAGTTGATCGGGAAGCTGCCGTTGCTGGTGCCCGAGGCGACGGGTGTCGCGGCAGCGGTTTCGCCCGCGTCGGCGAAATCGCCGTCGCCGTTGAAATCGAGGAAGCCGCAGAGCTGCGCCGCAGCCGCGTTCGGATTCGACGCAACGGCGGTGACCGTCGCGTTCGCGCCGACCGTCAGGGCCGGAATCGTGACCCCGTCTTCGTCGGTGCCGTCGCCGGTCGCGCCGGCGTTCGGCTGGCCGTCGGCTTCGGTGTCGACCGTGGCACCCAGCGTCGGCGCCGTCGCGGTGCGCGGATGGCGCGGACCATTGTTCGCGCGCAGAGTGGAATAGTTGCCATTGCCGATGCCGGCCGTCGTATCGGGCAGGTCGCCCATGTCGACCGGAATGACGCCGGCCGGATAGTCCTCGACCTCGCCGTCGCCGCCGAAGCCGGTCGGCGTGCAGGCGCCCGACGGACTGCTCAGGCGGAAGCGCGCATACGTCGTCGCGGCACCCGCGGGCGCCGTGCCGAAGTTCAGCGTGAACTGCACGTTGTTGGTGCCGGTGCCGACCGCGATCGCCGGCGCGGTTTCACCGGCGTCGGCGAAATCGCCGTCGCCGTTGAAGTCGACGAAGCCGCAGAGCGAGGCGGCTGCCGCGGTCTGGTTCGTCGCGTTCACGCGCACCGTCGCGGGCGAGCCTGTGACGAATTGCAGGTCGGCCACGGTGACGCCGTCCTCGTCGTCGGGCGCACCGGCCGTGTCGTCGCCGTTCGCGTTGAGGCTCTGCTGGCCGTTGGCTTCCGCGTCGACCGTCGCGCCCATGAACAGGCCCGTGACGATGCGATGGTTCGCGCCGGCGTCGGCTTCCTGCGTGTTGTAGTTGCCGGTCGAGGTGCCTGCCGCGGTATCCGGCAGATCGCCGAAGTCGAGCGGCGTGATGCCGACCGGATAGTCCTCGACCTCGCCCGCGCCGACAGCGCCGTTCGGCGCGCATGCGGCAATCGTGTCGCTGAGGCGGAAGCGCGCATACGTCGATGCGGCGGAGCCCGCCGGCACGGTGCCGAAGGCCAGCGTGAACTGGACGTTGTTCGAACCGGTGGGCACGGCAACCGCCGCGGCGCTTTCGCCGGCATCGGCGAAGTCGCCGTCGCCGTTGAAGTCGATGAAGCCGCAGAGCTGCGCCGGCGCGCCGGTGGTGTTGGTCGCATTGATGCGCACGTTCGCCGCTGCGGCGACCCGCAGGCTCAGGTCGGCGACGGTGACGCCGTCCTCGTCGTCGGGCGCGCCGTTCGTGTCGTCGCCGGTGGCCGCCGCGTTCGGCTGGCCGTCGGATTCGCCGTCGACCGTCGCGCCCATCTGCAGGCCCGGGACGATGGAATGCATCGCGCCGCCGTCGGACGCCACGGTGGAATAGTTCCCGATGCCGCTGCCGACGCCCGTGTCGGGCAGGTCGCCGAAATCGGCGATTCCGAAGCCGAAGTCGATCGTGTGGTCGTTGCGGCCGGCCGCGCCGACCGTCGCGACGAAGCCCGTGCCGCTCGGACCGCCGCCGGCGACCGTCGTCGCGACGCCGTTGGAATCGCGCAGTGCGCCGCCCGTGTTGGCCAGCGTGCGCGTGAAGCCCGCGAGCGGATTGCCCGCGTTGAAATTCGCCGGTGCCACGAGCAGCGTCACCGCCGCGCCGTAGGGATTCGGCTGGATGACCGTGTTGTCGGTCGTGCTCGGATCGATCGCGCCGATCGAGAAGAGGAACAGGAAGTGGCCGTTCGCGTCGGTCGTCGTGCTGCCGATCTGCGTGCCGGCTGCGTTGTAGAGGTTGATCACGACGTTCTGGATCGCGGGTTCGCCCGGATCCTGGCGGCCGTTGCCGTTCGAATCGCGCCACACGCGGTTGCCGATCTGCACCGGCGATTCTTCGCAGAGGATTTCGATGTCGCCGATGCCGCCGGCCTTGCCGAAGGTCGAGGTGCCGTCCTCGTAGAGCCGGAATTCATGCCGCACATTGCCGGCGAGGCGCGCGTTCGCGCCGTTGTCGTTGCGATAGACGCGCACGCCGGCGTTGAAGGTGCCGTCGACGTCGAACACGGTCGACATGAAATTGCCGCTGCCCGGACGCCACAGCAGCGAACCCATCGCGGTCTCGCGGTGGAAGTCCGGGTTGAAGTCGAAGTCGTAGTACTCCTCCCAATAGAACTCGCGATTGCCCGGGCCGGAATTGATGTTCGTGCCCGCGCCGGTGCTGTTCGGATCGCTGGTCGCGCTCGTGCCGCAGCTGCCCGCGTTTTCGAGCGCCCAGGCGCCGCCGGCGCCGTTGCGGCAGGCCATCAGCAGGTCGCCGCCCTGGCGCGTGGAATCGTTCTGGTCGCCGTTCGGACCGATCTCGCCGCTGTCGTAGGTCTGGTCGGCCAGGCGGTCGCGCAGGCCGATCGCCATGCGGCCCTGCGCGTCGAATTCGATGTCGGTCAGGATCGGCTGCGGATACAGCCAGAAGTTGGCGCTGCCGACTGCGTCGGCCGGCTGGTAGGTGTCGGCCCAGGGATTCCACTCGCCGTCGGTCGTGGCGGAGCCGAGGCCGTTGTTGAGGAACTGGCGCGGATAGTTGAGCGGGAATTCGATGACCGGCGTCGTCGAGAACACGTTCGTCGCCGGGTTCATCGCGTACACGTAGCCGCGCATCGCGGCTTTGGCCGCGGCGAGCGTCGCGCCCGCGCCGCGCATGCTCTGCGCCGTGCAGACCATGCCGATGTACAGCGTGCCGTCGAAGAACTTCGTCGCGAACGGACGGATGTCGTCGGTGCTCGGCGCCGCGGCGCTCGGTACGGCGCCGCTGCAGCTCGTCGGCACCGGCACGGGGACGCGCACGATCTGCGCCGCCGTCGGCGCGGTCGGCCCCGTGCCGATCGGCAGCACGAGCACTTCGCGCTGGAACAGATTGATCGTGTAGAGCGTCAGGCCGTCTTCGGAGATTTCCAGATCGCCGAGGCCGCGCTTGCCGACGACGCCGTAGCTCGCCGCGTCGCGTGTCCAGTCGGTGCCCGCCGGATGCGGATTCGTGCCGGTGTCGATGCCGGCCATGCCGTTGACCGTGATGAACGGCGCCGCGGCGATGTTCGTCGAGTTGCGCGTCACACCGGGCGAGCGATAGATCGTGCCGGTGTTCGAGTCCGGTCCCTGCGGCGAGCCGCGGTGCACGTACGCGGACGAGAACAGGCTCTGCGTGCGGCGCTGGTAGGCGATGCCGTAGACCGCGCCGGTCTGGTCGGACAGGCCGTACTCGCGCTGCGCCTGCACGCCGGCGGTCTCCGGGCCGCCTCGTTCGGGCTGGTTGCTCGACAGCCAGGTGTCGAAGTTCTGGCCGGGATTGAGGATGGCCCCGGTGACCGGATCGGCGTCGTGGGTGGTGCCGCGCGCGTCGTAGTCGAAGCCGAACAGCGTGGGCAGGCCCGGCGAGGGATTGCCGAACGCGAAGAACCCGGCGACCACGGCCGGCGGCGTCGGCCCCGCGCAGTACTGCGCCGGGTTGTTGAAGCCCGCATTGACCGTGGCCGTGCTCGTCGCGACGAACTGCACCGAGGTCGGATTGCCCGTGCCGAATGCCGCGGTCGCGAGCGCGCTGCCTTCGCCGGTGAACTCGACGCGGAATGGTCCGCCGCTGGCGATGGTCAAGGTGTAGCTGCCGAGTGCCGGTGCGTTCGCCGCCGTGCAGGCCGCGACCGGCACGCTGGCGGCGGAGCAGCTCTGATCGAAGGTGGTTGCGGTTGCGACACTGGTACCGGCGGCGTTGTAGGCCGTGACCGTGATGCCGCCGAGTCCGGGTTCGCCTGCGTCGGCGACGCCGTCGGCGTCGAAGTCGCGAAATACCGTTCCGGTGATGTCGGCCAGTGCGGCCTGCGAGAAGAGCAGGACTAACGCTGCGAGTCCTGTTCTTGTGAAATGCGTCACATTTTGCCGAGACACGCGCGCGCTCCCCGGAAGCCCGTCTGCGGGCTCCCATTCATGGTGAAGACGATTGAGTCGTTGATCCCCTGCGCCGCCGTACGTTTGGTCTGGCTAAACGGTCCCTGGCGGCTCGCTGATCGTCGCAAAACGGCAGCGTAGGGTGGGTTACATCAAGTAACGTGCCAGAAAAAAACTGTGACAGATTGGATGCTTAGCGATTCGTATTCGACCAAAGTCGAATCCACTATTTTTATCCCTACCCGGGAAACCCCTCACGCCTCAAACGTTTACAAACTCAGGCGGAGCTGAACAAAACCACCAAAAAAAAAGCGTTGCGCAAGGTGGCGCCCGCGCCAACGAAAACGGGCCGCAAAGCGGCCCGTCGAGGGATGACACCGGTAGGCGCGACGCGGGTCGCGCGCGGGATCAGAATTCGAACTTGATGCCCTGGGCCAGCGGCAGCGCGTCGGAGTAGTTGATCGTGTTGGTCTGGCGGCGCATGTAGGCCTTCCAGGAATCCGAACCCGACTCGCGGCCGCCGCCGGTTTCCTTCTCGCCGCCGAACGCGCCGCCGATCTCCGCACCCGAGGTGCCGATGTTGACGTTCGCGATGCCGCAGTCCGAACCCGCCGCCGACAGGAACGCTTCGGCCGACTTCACGTTCTGCGTGAAGATCGACGAGGACAGGCCCTGCGGCACGCCGTTCTGGTAGTCCAGCGCTTCGTCGAGCGATTTGAACGGCATGACATAGAGGATCGGCGCGAAGGTTTCGCTCTGCACGACCTCGTCGCTGTTCTTCAGGCCCGTGATGATGGTCGGCAGCACGAAGTTGCCCGGGCGGTCGGTCAGCGCCGCGCCGCCGGTCGCCACGGTGCCGCCGGCGGCCTTGGCCTTCTCGATCGCGCCGAGGTAGCGCTGCACCGACGCCTTGTCGGTCAGCGGGCCCATCAGCGTCGTCGGCAGCGTCGGATCGCCGATCTTGCCTTCGACCTGCTTGTAGGCGCCGACCAGCGTCGCGAGCACGCCGTCGTAGATCGATTCGTGCACGAACAGGCGGCGCGTCGTCGTGCAGCGCTGGCCGGCCGTGCCGACCGCGCCGAACACGATGCCCGGAATCGCGAGCTTCAGGTCGGCGGTTTCGTCGACGATGATCGCGTTGTTGCCGCCGAGTTCGAGCAGCGAACGGCCCATGCGCTGCGCGACGCGCTCGCCGACGAGGCGGCCGACCTGCGTCGAACCGGTGAAGCTCATCAGCGGAATGCGGTGGTCGTCGACGAACTTCTGCGCCAGATCCGTGCGCGCGTCGTTGAACAGGAAAAAGATGTTCGGGAAACCGCCGGCCTTCAGCGCGTCATTGCAGATCTGCATCGACGCGATCGCCGACAGCGGGGTCTTCGGCGACGGCTTCCAGATCGTGATGTTGCCGCAGATCGCCGAGAGGAACGCATTCCAGGCCCAGACCGCGACCGGGAAGTTGAACGCCGAGATCACGCCGACGATGCCGAGCGGATGCCACTGCTCGTACATGCGGTGGCCGGGACGCTCCGAATGCATGGTGTAGCCGTACAGCATGCGCGACTGGCCGACGGCGAAATCGGCGATGTCGATCATTTCCTGCACTTCGCCGTCGCCTTCGGGCTTGATCTTGCCCATCTCCAGCGCGACCAGCGAACCCAGCGCATCTTTATGCCTGCGCAGCGCTTCGCCGCAGAGACGGATGGCTTCGCCGCGCTTGGGCGCCGGCGTCGTGCGCCAGGTTTTGAATGCCGCCTGGGCGCGGCCCATGATGGTTTCGTAGTCCGCCTCCGAGCTCGCGTGAACGCGGGCGATGACTTCGTTGTTGCTCGGATTGATCGATTCCAGCACGCCGGCATCGCTGGTCGACGACCACTCGCCGTTGCCGAGGTAGGTGCCCGAATTCATCTCGGCCAGATTCAGGGCCTTGAGGATCTGCTGCGACATGGGAACTCCGAAAGCGGGGGAAGCGGGAGGCGCGCACCCGGGAAACCGCGTGGCGGCGCGGGCGGCACAAAGGGCGCGGATTATAGCAATCGGCTCCGGCGGGGCCGGGGCGGTCGGGCGTGGCTCTGCCGGGGGCGGGGGAAATGGCCCCGTTGGGGCGAACAACCGAGCGGCCAGGTAGGAACCGGAGGTGGCCGGTAATCGCGTCGCTCCGGGGCGGGCACTCTAAGTTCTTACTAACTATCCACTACTTTCCCTACCTCGGCTTCTCTCGCGTCCCGCCCGCGTGCGAAAATCCCGCCGCGCTGCGGCAACCGCCGCCGGGGCAGCGCATCACTTCCTCGCGACACCCCGGCCCCGTAGCTCAGCTGGATAGAGCGTCCCCCTCCTAAGGGGAAGGTCGTACGTTCGAATCGTATCGGGGCCGCCATTTTCAGTAATCCGATTGCATCAGACTCTGCGCGGCGATGACCTCGCAGTGCGGCAGACCGTTGTCGCGAGTGCGCCGGCACGCGTGTTCCTCGGCAAGCCAGCCAAGCGACAGACGCGACAACCGCTCGACCATGACTTCGCCGCTCATGGCAACCTGGTCGTGGTGGTTCTCGCAGATCAGCCAGTCCAACGGCGCGACACGATGTCGTATTCGAACGGCGGCGCTTCACGGAGCACTGCGCAGATCGGCGCGATCGTCGATTCGTACAGCCGGAACTCCGCGCGACTTTTGGCCGCCGCCATGGTCGTCTGCCACGAACCACAGCGGCT
>CAMLLF010000043.1 GCA_946480705.1 uncultured Lysobacteraceae bacterium
CGCCGGAGCCGAAGCCGTCGGAGCCGAAGCCGTCGGAGCCGAAGCCGTCGGCGCCGAAGCCGTCGGAGCCGAAGCCGTCGGAGCCGAAGCCGTCGGAGCCGAAGCGGTCGGAGTTGAAGCGGTCGGAGCCGAAGCCGTCGGCGCCGAAGCGGTCGGAGCCGAAGCCGAAGCATCGACCGGCATCGCCGCGGGCTTCACGGCCGCAGGCGTCGGCGACACCGGCGCCGAAGCGATCGGCGCGGCGCTGGTTGGCATGGCTGCAACACCGGCGTCGGACGGACGCAGTGCCGGACGTGGCTCGCGCGGCGTTTCGGTGCGCGCTGCGCCCGCGTCGCCCGAAGGCTTGGCCGTGTCGGCGGCATTTGCGGCTTTCGAATCATTTGCTACATCTGCGGCATCTTTCTCTTCGTCGTCGAAGTCGTCGGCGTCGAGATCGCTGCCGCCTTCGGCCGTCGTGCCGTCATTGCGACGACGGCGGCGACCGCCGCGACGTCCGCGACGGCGACGTCCGCCCTCGCGACCGGCCTCGTCGGCGGCGACGCCCGGCGCGACTTCACCGGCCGCCACGGCAGTCGCGGCGGCCGTTTCCCTGGGGTCCGTCACGGCAGCCGGCGCACGCGTCTCGGCGCGGGCTTCGGCCGGGCGCGATTCGGCCGGCGCTGCAGCGCGCGGCTCGACCGGCTTCGCGGTTGCGGTATCGGCGCGCGCATCGGCCGGTTTGGCATCGGCGCGCGCGTCCTGCGGGATGCGCTGGCCGCGGCCCTCGCCCTGCGGACGCTTGTCCTGGCGTTCTGCCTTGTCCTGACGCTCCGGCTTTTCCTGGCGCTCGGGCTTGGTCGCACCCACCGCGTTCTGCGCCGTGCGCGCATCCTTGTCCTTGTCCTGGCGCGGGGGCTGGCCCTGGCCCGGTTTGGCCTGCTGGCCTTCCGGACGCGCCGGCTTGCCGCCGTCGCGCTGGCCGCGGCCCTGCGCGTCGCTGCGGGAACCGCGCTGGTCGCGACCGCCGCGACGCTGGTCGCGTTCACCGCGCTGCGGCTGTGACGGGCGCGCCGGCTTGACCGGCTGTGCCGGAGCGACGGCGGTCGGCGGGGCCGCGGGCTCGTCGCCCTTGAAGAACGCCATCACGCGCGACCAGAAACCCTGGCTCGGCACCGAGCGCGCCGGTGCGGCCGGAGCCGCCGGTGCCGGTGCTGCCGCGACGGGTTCGTCGCCATCCGGACGCAGCGGAGCCGGGCTTGCCGGCACGACGCGGCTCACGGCCGGGCGTTCCGGCTCGGCGCTCGGCTGCGCGACCTGCGGCGGCGGCGTCACGACGATCGGCGTCAGGCGCTCGTAGCTCGGCCGCGGCGCATCGCCGAGGTCGGCGCTCTTGATGCGCTGGATTTCCAGATGCGGGGTTTCGAGCTTTTCGTCGGCGACGATGATCACGGCGACGTCGTGACGCTGCTCGATCTCGCTGACCTGGCGGCGCTTTTCGTTGAGCAGGAAATTCGCGACCGACGACGGCGCCTGCACGAGCACCTGGCCCGTGTTGTCCTTCATCGCGTGTTCTTCGACGAGGCGCAGCGCCGACAGCGACAGCGACTCGATGCTGCGGATGCGGCCGTGGCCGGTGCAGCGCGGGCAGACGATCTGCGTGGATTCGCCGAGGCTCGGGCGCAGGCGCTGGCGCGACATTTCGAGCAGGCCGAAGCGCGAGATGCGGCCGAGCTGCACGCGCGCGCGGTCGAGCTTCAGCGCATCCTTCAGCGTTTCCTCGACCTCGCGCTGGTGGCGCGGACTGTCCATGTCGATGAAGTCGATGACGATCAGGCCGCCGGCGTCACGGATGCGCAGCTGGCGCGCGATCTCGATTGCGGCTTCGCGGTTCGTGTTGAACGCGGTTTCCTCGATGTCGCCGCCCTTGGTCGCCTTCGCCGAATTGATGTCGATCGCGGTCAGCGCTTCGGTCTGGTCGATGACGATCGACCCGCCGGACGGCAGCCGCACGGTGCGCTCGAACGCGTTCTCGATCTGGGTTTCGATCTGGAAGCGCGAGAACAGCGGCGTCGTGTCGCGGTAGAGCTTGAGCTTGCGCAGGTTGGTCGGCATGACCTGCTGCACGAAGTCGCGCGCGTCGTGGTAGAGCTCTTCGTTGTCGATGAGGATCTCGCCGACGTCGTTGCGCAGGTAGTCGCGCAGTGCGCGGATGATGAGCTTGGATTCCTGGTAGATCAGGAACGGGCTCTGGCGCGAGGTCGCGGCTTCGGAGATCGCCTTCCAGAGCTGCAGCAGGTAGTCGAGGTCCCATTGCAGCTCTTCCGCGTCGCGGCCCATGCCGGCCGTGCGGATGATCAGCCCCATGTCGTCCGGGCAGTTGAGCTGATCCATGAGTTCCTTGAGATTGGCGCGATCCTCGCCCTCGATGCGGCGCGAGACGCCGCCGGCGCGCGGGTTGTTCGGCATCAGCACCATGTAGCGGCCGGCGAGCGAGATGAATGTCGTCAGCGCCGCGCCTTTGTTGCCGCGCTCTTCTTTCTCGACCTGGACGACGATCTCCTGGCCTTCCTTGATGAGTTCGCGGATGCCGGCGCGGTTGTGGTCGACGCCCGGCGTGAAGAATTCGCGGGAGATTTCCTTCAGCGGCAGGAAGCCGTGGCGCTCGCCGCCGTATTCGACGAAGCAGGCTTCGAGCGAGGGTTCGACCCGGGTGATGCGGCCTTTGTAGATATTGGCCTTTTTCTGTTCCTTGGACGGGATTTCGATATCGAGGTCGAACAGGTTCTGGCCGTCCACGATGGCCACACGCAACTCCTCACGCTGAGTCGCGTTGATCAACATGCGTTTCATTGTCTTGATTCCGTAATGCGCTCTACCGCGACGACGCGGAGGCGCATACCTCGCAGGAATACTCCTGCGTTACGCAGCGGCTGCTGCGTACGGAAAGACCGGCGGATGCCGGTCGGCGGACGACGGTGGCGCAATGCGCCGGTCCGGCGCCGTCCTGGCTGCGCACTCTCGCGGCCATCGCCGGGAGCGCGGTGTTGTTCTGGTCCGCCGCGACTCGCATCGCGTCGGCACGAAAAGTATTGCCGTTGCACGACCGGAGACCCTCCGCGGCGCTTGTTGCGCTGCGGGCAATCTCCGACCCGATCCGTTACGATGCCGCCGGTCGCCGCGATGGTTCCGGTCAGGAATCCGCCGGGGCCGGCAGTACAGTCAACGGGTAGGTGCGTCGCCGAACGATGGTCGAATACCTCGTTCCTTGACGCGAAGTGCCGCCCGAGTCTATCAGCTGACAGCAGATTTTTTCAATCGTGACGCGAACTTCGGGCAACTCCCCAGACGCGGCCGCAGGCGTGAGGCTGGTCCGCGTCGCGGACGACCGCGACGGGCAGCGCATCGACAATTTCCTCGCCGGGCAGCTCAAGGGCGTGCCCAAGAGCCTGATCTATCGGATCTTGCGGACCGGACAGGTGCGCGTGAACGGCAAGCGCGCCAAGCCCGACACGCGCCTGGCCGGCGGCGACGAGGTGCGCATCCCGCCCGTCCGCACGGCCGAGCCCGGCGTCGTGGCCCCGCCGTCGCGGGCGCTGACCGACCGTATCGGCGATTCCATCATTCACGAGGACCGCGACTTTCTCGTGCTGTCCAAGCCGGCAGGCATCGCCGCGCACGGCGGCTCCGGCGTCAGCCACGGCGCGATCGAACTGCTGAGGGCGCTTCGGCCGAACGACTCGATCGAACTCGTCCACCGCCTCGACCGTGACACCAGCGGTGTGCTCGTGCTCGCGCGGCGCCGTGCGGCGTTGACCGGACTGCAGGAACTGATCCGCGAAAACCGCACGACCAAGCAGTACCTGTGTCTGCTGCAGGGCTATCTGGCGCGCGCTTCGCTCAGCGTGAACGCGCCGCTGCGCAAGTCCATCCTCCAGGGCGGCGAGCGCATGGTCCGCGTCGATACCGACGGCAAGCCGTCGCTGACGCATTTCAAGACCATGGACCGCTACGCGCCGGGCAGCTTCGTCCAGGCGACGCTCGAGACCGGCCGCACGCACCAGATCCGCGTGCACAGCCAGCATCTGGGGCATCCGATCGCCGGCGACGACAAGTACGGCGACGCCGATTTCAACAAATCGCTGCGGCCTTACGGCCTGCGCCGGCTGTTCCTGCACGCCAAGCATTTCGGCTTCGAACTCGGCGGCAAGACCTACGCATTCTCCGCACCGCTGGCCGAGGATCTCGCGGCGGTGCTCGACAAGCTGCCGCGCGCGACGTCGCGGTAGCGCGGAACTTTTTGCAGGCGATGCGGTACTGAGCGCGGTGCGGTCGCGGGCTCCGCGACCCGCGCCGCTTCGGGCTATGATCGGCCGCTTATGCCTCGCATCCGCCAGCTCCCCGTCGAACTCGTCAACCAGATCGCCGCCGGCGAGGTCATCGAGCGTCCCGCTTCGGTCGTCAAGGAACTCGTCGAGAACAGTCTCGACGCCGGCGCGCGGCGCGTCGAAGTCGACATCGAGGAAGGCGGCGCGCGGCTGATCCGCGTGCGCGACGACGGCGGCGGCATCGACGCCGACGACCTGCCGCTGGCGGTCAGCGCGCATGCGACGAGCAAGATCGCGAGCTTCGACGATCTCGAACGCGTCGCGACGCTCGGCTTCCGCGGCGAGGCGCTGCCGAGCATCGCGTCGATAGCGCGCTTCGCGCTGACGTCCAAGCCGGCCGCGCAGGCGCATGCGATGCGCGTCGAAGTCGACGGCGGCAAGCCGCAGCCGCCGAAACCGGCGCAGCATCCGGCCGGCACGACGATCGAAGTGCGCGACCTTTTTTACAACGTGCCGGCGCGGCGAAAATTCCTGCGCGCCGAGCGCACCGAGTTCGGCCGCATCGACGAGCTGATCGCCTCGCTCGCGCTCGTGCACACCGGCGTCGAATTCCGCCTGAGCAACAACGGCAAGCCGGTGCGGCTGTTGCGTGCGGCCGCCGACGCGGCGACGGTCGCCGCACGCGTCGGCGATCTGCTCGGCGAGGAGTTTCTGCAGCAGAGCCTGCGCATCGAACATGCGGCCGCCGGATTGAGCCTGAGCGGCTGGGTCGGGCTGCCGACGGCGTCGCGCGCCCAGGCCGACCAGCAATATTTTTATGTGAACGGCCGGCTGGTGCGCGACAAGGTGGTCGCGCACGCCGTGCGTCAGGCCTATGCCGACGTGCTGTTCCACGGCCGGCATCCGGCGTTCGTGCTGTTTCTCGATCTCGACCCGCTCGGCGTCGACGTCAACGTGCATCCGGCCAAGCACGAAGTGCGCTTCCGCGAGGCGCGCCTCGTCCACGATTTCCTGTATCGCACCTTGAACGATGCGCTGGCCGAGACGCGCGCGGGCACCGCGCCGTCGGTCGCCGCCGCACCTTTGCCGGGTGCCGCGGCGGCCAATGCCTATGCCTACGGCAACTGGCGCGGCCAGAGTTCGCTTGGGCTCGGCGCGCGCGAACCGCTGGCCGACTACGCCGCGCTGCTCGGCGGCGCGGCCGCGGCAGCCGCCGGCCCCGCGACAGCCATGGCGCCGCCGTCCATCTATTCGGGTGTGGACAATGCGGCATTTGCCGCGTCGCTCGCCGCGGCCGATTCGGGCGAGGCGCCGCCGCCGCTCGGCTATGCGCTCGCGCAGCTCCACGGCATCTACGTGCTCGCGCAGAACGCGCACGGTCTCGTGCTCGTCGACATGCATGCGGCGCACGAGCGCATCACTTACGAACGGCTGAAGACCGCGCAGGCCGGGCAGGGCATCCGCTCGCAGATGCTGCTCGTGCCGCTGTCGATCAGCTTGAGCGAACGCGAGGCCGCCTGCGTCGAGGACCAGACCGCGCGCTTCGCCGAACTCGGCTTCGAACTGCAGCGCAGCGGTCCGCAGAGCGTCGTCGTCAAGCGGCTGCCGACGCTGCTCGACGGCGCCGATGCGACGCAGCTGATCCGCGACGTGATCGCCGACCTGCGCACGCAGGGCGATTCGCGCCGCATCGAGCAGGCCGGCAACGACGTGCTCGCGACCATGGCCTGCCACGGTTCCGTGCGCGCGAACCGGCGCCTGACGATTCCCGAAATGAACGCCCTGCTGCGCGACATGGAAGCGACCGAGCGCTCGGGTCAATGCAATCACGGCCGCCCGACCTGGGTGCAGCTTTCCATCAACGAACTCGACCGCCTGTTCCTGCGCGGTCGCTGACTGTTACTGACGAGGACCCTGCAATGTCGCTACTGCTTGCCGCCGCGCTGGCCGCGATGACGCCCACCGGCATCGTGCTCGAAAATGTCTCGATCGAGGACCGCTATCCGGCCGAGATCAAGATCTGGCGCGCCGAGCGTCTGGACCGGCTGAAGTCGGGAACGGGCTGGCTGAGTCTCGTCGGCCTGCACTGGCTCAAGGAAGGCGTGAACACGATCGGCAGTGCGAAGGGCAACGATATCGTGATCACCGCCGCGGCGCCGAAGCTCGGCAAGGCGACGCTGGCCAACGGTCAGGTGAAATTCGATCTCGAGCCCGGTGCGGTCGCCGTCGTCGGCGGCAGCGACCGGGCCACGAGCGCCGTGCTCCAGGACGATCGCACCGAGCGTCCGACGCAGGTCGCGTTCGCGTATGCGTCGTTCATCGTGATCGACCGCGACGGCAAGAAGGCGCTGCGCGTGCGCGATGCCCAGGCGCCGACGCTGAAGAATTTCAAGGGACTCGACTACTACGAGATCGCCGAGAAGTGGCGCGTCGAGGCGAAGTGGGAAGCGTTCGATCCGCCGAAGACGCTCGAAGTGCCGACCGTGCTCGGCACGGTCGAAAAGTATCCGGTTCCGGGCAAGGCCGTGTTCGAGCGCGACGGCAAGACGTATGAACTCATGCCCGTGCTCGAAACGCCGAATGCCAAGCAGTTGTTCGTGATCTTCGCCGACCGCACGACCGGCAAGGAAACCTACGGCTCCGGGCGCTTCCTGTATGCCGACATGCCCAAGGACGGCAAGGTCGTCCTCGATTTCAACAAGGCCTACAACCCGCCGTGCGCATTCACGCCGTATGCGACCTGTCCGCTCGCGCCGCCGGAAAATCGGCTGAACCTGCGCGTCGACGCCGGCGAGAAGAAGTACAAAGGCGCGTCGCACTGACGCTGCGCGCATGCGCGTGCTGATCGTCTCCGACACGCACGGCCTGATCGATGCGCGCATCGCCGCGCTCGCGCAAGGCTGCGACGCGGTCGTGCACGGCGGCGACGTCGGCGCGGCCGGCGTGCTCGCGGCGCTCGGCGCAAGCCTGCCCGACGGACGCGTGACCGCGGTGCGCGGCAACAACGACGTCGCGGCGAAATGGTCCGCGGGCGAATACGGTGCGCTTGCCGCGCTGCCGGAGCAGGCCGGACTCGATCTGCCCGGCGGCCGGCTCGTCGTCGTGCACGGCGACCGCTGGCCACCGCGAGGCCGCCACGCGGCGCTGCGTCGGGCGTTCCCGGCTGCGCGCGCCGTCGTTTACGGGCATAGTCACCGGCTCGCGGTGGATGTCGATGCGGAGCCCTGGATCCTGAATCCGGGTGCCGCGGGCCGGGCGCGCACCTACGGCGGACCGAGCTGCCTGCTGCTTCAGGCGAGTACGCGCGAATGGCGCGTCGTCGCACAGCGGTACGAGGACGGCTATCGCAGCCATTGATCCATCGCCACCACGCAAGGGGGAAACGTGGAATTCAGCAACAAGGCGCAGAAACTCTTTCTGGTGCTGACCGCAATCTTCGTCGCGAACGCGATCCTCGCCGAGCTCATCGGCGTCAAGATCTTCGCACTCGAAGACACGCTGGGGCTCGCACCGTTCAACTGGAATCTCTACGGTCAGACCGGTTCGCTGAGCTTCACTGCCGGCACCCTGCTCTGGCCGGTCGTGTTCGTGATGACCGACGTCATCAATGAATACTTCGGCCGCCGCGGCGTCCGCATGATTTCCTGGCTCGCGGTGTTCCTGATCCTCTATGCGTTCGTGTTCGCGTTCGCGGCGATCGCGCTCGCGCCGGCCGGCTGGTGGGTCAAGGTCGGCGAAGCCCAGGGCGTGCCCGACATGCAGGCCGCGTTCGCGCAGATCTTCGGCCAGGGACTCTGGACGATCGCCGGCTCGGTCACGGCGTTCCTGATCGGCCAGCTCGTCGACGTCGGCATCTTCCACGCGATCCGAAAGCGCACCGGCAACAAGCACATCTGGCTGCGCGCGACGGGCTCGACGCTCGTGTCGCAGGCCTTCGACAGCCTCATCGTGCTCTACATCGCGTTCGTGATCGGTCCGCAGCAGTGGCCGATCAGCCTGTGGCTCGCGGTCGCAACGGTGAACTATGCGTACAAAGTCTGCGCCGCGATCGCGCTGACGCCGGTGATCTACGCGATGCGCCGCCTGCTCGACGGCTGGCTCGGCCAGCCGCTCGCCGACGAACTCAAGACCAGGGCCGCCGCCTGAGCGGCGCGCGACCGAACAGCCCGTACCCGGAGTGCCGATGACCACGACGACCGCCCCCGCGCCCGCCGCCCGCATGCCGCGGCAGATTCCTTACATCATCGGCAACGAGGGCTGCGAGCGCTTCAGCTTCTACGGCATGCGCAACATCCTCGTGCAGTTCCTGATCACGTCGCTGCTGCTGCAGCACATCACGGCCGGCGCCGAGCGGGAGCTTGCCGCCAAGGACCTGATGCACACGTTCATGATCGGCGTGTACTTCTTTCCGCTGCTCGGCGGCTATCTCGCCGACCGCTTCTTCGGCAAATACAACACGATTCTCTGGTTCAGCCTCGTCTACTGCATCGGCCAGTTCTGTCTCGCGCTGTTCGTCGACAACCGGCTCGGCTTCTTCATCGGCCTCGGCCTGATCGCGCTGGGCTCCGGCGGCATCAAGCCGCTCGTCGCCTCGTTCGTCGGCGACCAGTTCACGCAGGCCAACAAGCATCTCGCGAAGATCGTGTTCGACGGCTTCTACTGGATCATCAACTTCGGCTCGCTGTTCGCCTCGTTGCTGATGCCGCTGTTCCTGAAGAACTACGGCCCGCAGGTCGCGTTCGGCATTCCCGGCGTCCTCATGCTGGTCGCGACGCTCGTGCTCTGGCTCGGCCGCCGCCAGTACGTCATGGTGCCGCCGGCAACCAGCGCCGATCCGGATTCGTTCTATCGCGTCGTGCGCACGGCACTGCTGACGCGCCGCGGCGGCGAAGGCCGTCCAGGTCTCGTCGTCGCGATCGCCGGCGCCGTGCTCGCGATCGGCGCCATCGCCTTCGCGCACAAGCTCGGCGTCGTCATCGCGATCTGCCTTGCGCTCGTCGCGCTGCTTGCGGGCATCGGCGGCGGTGCCTGGCTGCAGCTCGAACGCGCGCGCGGCCGGCATCCGGATGCCGCCGTCGACGGCGTGCGCAGCGTGCTGCGCGTGCTCGTGATCTTCGCGCTCGTGACGCCGTTCTTCTCGCTGTTCGACCAGAAGGCGTCGACCTGGGTCATCCAGGGCAATGCGATGACCAAGCCCGACTGGTTCGTCGCCTCGCAGATGCAGGCGCTGAATCCGGCGCTGGTCATGATCCTGATCCCGTTCAACAACCTCGTGCTGTATCCGTGGCTGCGCCGCATCGGCTGGGAGGCTACGGCGCTGCGCCGCATGACCGCGGGCATCGCGTTCAGCGGACTGTCGTGGATCGTCATCGGCACGATCCAGGTCGTCATGGACGGCGGCAGCCCGATGTCCATCGTCTGGCAGGTGCTGCCGTATGCGCTGCTGACGTTCGGCGAAGTGCTGGTGTCGGCGACCGGCCTCGAATTCGCCTACAGCCAGGCGCCGTCGGCGATGAAGGGCGTCGTCATGAGCTTCTGGAACCTCACGACGACGATCGGCAACCTCTGGGTGCTGCTCGCCAATTTCGCCGTGCGCAATCAGGGCGTGACCGACTCCATCGCCTCGACCGGCTTCAGCGTGACCGCGTTCCAGATGTTCTTCTTCGCCGCATTCGCGCTGATCGCGGCGCTGGTCTTCGGCCTGTACGCGCGAAGTTATCGAGAAGTGGACAATTACAGGTCGGCTTGACCGCGGGTCAGGTTGAGCCGAAGGCGAAGCCCAGCATCAAGGTGCATCCGCGCGAAATGCCCATGCCGAAGCGATCGGCGGAGTTTCCCGGACGATCGCTTCGACACGCGTTCTTGGTCGGTGCGATACCTTGATGCCGGGCTTCGCCGGCACTCAGCCCAACCTGCGTTCCCCAGAAACACCGCCGGCTGTCCCGGCCCGGCAGTGCTCCGCGAATAAAAAAGCCGGCGCGATCACCTCGCGACGCGCCGGCAAACGGAGGACTCGTTCAGCGCTTGGCGACGGCGGCTTCGACGGCCGGCGTCTGGCGTTCGTAGACGATGCGTCCGGTGCCCCCGTTGCAGGTGCCGACGGTTTTGCGCTCGTCGGCGGCGTCCTTGGCGATCACGGTCAGGCTGTACTGCCTGACGCCCTTGGCGTCGAGGCCGGCGGCGATTTCCTGGCGCAGCTCGTCGCAGGGCTTGCGCGCCCAGGCGGCGCCGGTGCTCAGGAACAGGGCGACAGCAAGCAGGGTCAGGACGGTTTTCACGGAAGTCTCCAGTCGGGTAGGGCCGTTGTCGGCTGGAAAACAACTTCGCGCCGGCCGCTGGCGGCATCCGGTGCGAGTTGTGGCAAGGTGCTGACGGAGCGGGTCGGAACGCGGGCTGTCGTCGACGCATGAGCTGGTACGTCTATCTGATCGAATGCCGCGGCGGCAGCATCTATACCGGTATCGCCGTCGATGTCGCCGCGCGCTACGCCGCGCACGCGGCCGGCAAGGGCGCGCGCTACACGCGGTCGCGCCCGCCCGAACGGCTGCTTGCGGTATTCGCGATGGCCGACAAATCCGCGGCACTGCGCGAGGAAGCGCGCATCAAGCGGCTGACTGCGTCTGAAAAGCGCACGCTGGTGGCCCTTTCCGAAAACTGAGCGGCCCCGGACGCGTCGCCATGCAAGGCCCTGCGGCCCGGCTCTGCGATTCCCGCCGCAGGCGATGACTTCCGGCCGATACGCTACTGTCAACTTCACACTATCGTTCACTCAAGCCTATGAATCAGTGAGCGGCAGATGGACGGTATCGATAGCCATCGCAAGAAGTTCGAGCGCGAACTCAGCGCCGGCACCGTGTCGCTGGTGCTGCTGTCGGTGCTCGCGCAGTCCGCCGAGCCGCTGTATGGCTACCAGATCGCGAAACAGCTGGAAAAGAACGGCGACGGCGTGCTGATCGGCAAGCAGAGCGCGCTGTATCCGGTATTGCGGAATCTCTGCGCGGCGGGGCTGCTCGACAGCGAGGTCGAGCCGTCGGTCACCGGGCCGCCGCGCCGCTACTACCGCGCGACCGACCTGGGCCGCGAGGTCTTGCGCGAATGGGAAGGCGCCTGGACCGCCACGCGCACGTTTGTCGACACCGTCATCGAGGGGAAGAAACTATGAACCGGCCAACGCCGCGCACTATCGACGAATACCTGGAGCAGCTGCGCGACGCGCTGCGCGGCGAAGACGCCGCGCTGATCCAGGACGCCCTCTACGACGCCGAAGACCATCTGCGTGCCGAGTTCGCCGAAAACCCCGGCGCGGCGCCGGCGGAACTGCTGGCGCGCATCGCCAACAGCTACGGTGCGCCCGACGAAGTCGCCGAGATCTACCGCGACAAGGAAGTCGTCGTGAACCGCGCGCTGCGCACGCCGCGGCCGCCGCCGGCGAAGTCCGCGCTCGCGCGGTTCTTCGGCGTCGCGGTCGATCCGCGCGCCTGGGCGTCGATGTT
>CAMLLF010000044.1 GCA_946480705.1 uncultured Lysobacteraceae bacterium
CGGGATCGGCGACGCCGGGTTCTTCATGTGAGCGTCGTCGAGCGCACGCAGGTGCCGTGGATCGGTTTCGCGTCCGACGAAGGCCCCGATGCGGAGTTCTATTCCACGTTCGTGCCGCAGCGCATCGCGTTCAGCAACTTCGGCCGCTATCTCGTGCGCACCGAGCCGGGCCGCCGCGACGAAGTCATGAAGGCGGCCGAAGCAAAGATGGCGGAGACGAACCACAGCCGCATCGTGCGCGAGCCGCGTTCGGTCGAGCGCATCCGCGCCGAGGGCTACCAGGAACACCGCGCAATGACCATCATCCTGGTCGGCGTCATCATCGCGCTGCTCGCAGTCACCGCACTCGGCATCGTCGGCATGGCGAGCTTCTGGGTCACGCAGCGCACCAAGCAGATCGGTACGCGACGGGCGCTCGGCGCGACGCGCGGTTCGATCCTGCGCTACTTCATGACCGAGAACTTCGTGATCACCTCGCTCGGCCTCGCGCTCGGCATCCTGCTGACCTACGGCCTGAACTACTGGCTGATGACGAACTACGAGGCCCAGCGTCTTCCGCTGGTCTACCTCGCCGGCGGCATCGCCGTACTGCTGCTGCTCGGCCAGGCCGCGGTGTTCGGCCCGGCGACGCGCGCGTCGCGCGTGCCGCCGGCGGTGGCTACGCGCAGCGTGTGAACGCAGTACAGAAGCGGGGAGGAGTGAGAAACGAGTAACCGCCGCGGGCTTTCGCTCGTTTCTCGCTCCTCTTCACTCTCAACTTTCTTGCTGTATCGTGCGCAACCAACCCGCGTCGGGCTGCATCCAAGCAGCCCATGCGCGACCTGAAATTCTCCAGCCCGAAAGAGCCCATGCGCACCGTCCTGGTCATCGACGACAATCCAGCCGTGACCACGGCGCTCGAAGTCCTGCTGTCGCTCAACGAAATCCGCAGCGTGTCGGCCGCATCGCCCGACGAAGGGCTCGCGCTGCTCGAGCGCGAGGCCGTCGACCTCGTCATCGCGGACATGAATTTCCACCTCGACACGACCTCGGGCGAAGAGGGCATCGCGCTGTTCCGCGCGATCCGCTCGCGATATCCGGATCTGCCGGTCATCCTGCTGACCGGCTGGACGCGGCTCGAAACCGCGGTCGAACTCGTGAAAGCCGGCGCGGCCGATTATCTGGCCAAGCCCTGGGACGACCAGAAGCTGCTCGCGACCGTCGAGAACCTGCTCGAACTCGCCGAATCGACGCGCGAGGTCACGCGCCTCAAGCGTGCGCGCAGCAAGAGCCAGGAAGCGCTGCGCGCGCGCTTCGACCTGCGCCAGGTCGTGTTCGCCGACTCGGCGACCGAGCGCGTGATCGAGCTGGCCTGCCAGGTCGCGCGCGCCGACCTGCCCGTGCTCATCACCGGGCCGAACGGCGCGGGCAAGGAGCGCATCGCCGAAATCGTGCATGCGAACTCGGCGGTGAAGCAGGGCCCGTTCATCGCCGTGAATTGCGGCGCGCTGCCGAACGAACTCATCGAGGCCGAGCTGTTCGGCGCCGATGCCGGCGCCTATACCGGCGCTTCGAAGGCACGCGAAGGCCGCTTCGAACTCGCCGACGGCGGCACGCTGTTCCTCGACGAGATCGGCAACCTGCCGCTGTCGGGGCAGATCAAGTTGCTGCGCGTGCTCGAGACCGGCCAGTTCGAACGCCTGGGCTCGGGCAAGACGCGCACGGTCAAGGTGCGCGTGCTCAGTGCGACCAACGCCGACCTGCCGGCGATGATCCGCGAAGGCCGCTTCCGCGAAGACCTGTTCTATCGCCTCAACGTCATCGAACTCGCGCTGCCTCCGCTGCGCGACCGGCCCGACGACATCCTGCCGCTCGCGCAGCATTTTCTCGGCGACGACGCGCGGCTCAGCGACGAGAGTCGCGCCGCGCTGCTCGCGCACGGCTGGCCCGGCAACGTGCGCGAACTCAAGAACTCGATCCAGCGCGCGCGCGTGCTCTGCCGCGACGGCATCGTGCAGCCGGCCGACCTCGGCCTCGCCGCCGCCGCGCGCGCGCCCGTGCGCGGCGCCGACGAGCCCGACCGGGCCGCGATCGAAGCGGCGCTCGCGCGCGCGCGCGGCGTCATCAGCCAGGCCGCGGCCGAACTCGGCCTGTCGCGCCAGGCGCTGTATCGCCGGCTCGAGAAACTCGGCATCGCGCTGCCGGCATAAAGCGGAAAACGCCGGAAAAGGGCAGGCTGCGGCAAGCGCGGCGCACCGCCACATCGCGGTCGCCACGCCGCAAAAGTCCCATCGAAAGCCCGTCGACACACGGGCGCGCCGCCGTTATTCCGCCGATCGCTTGCGATCCCCATGCGTCGACGCGTCGCGATCCCGGTGTTGCGGTTCGCCGCGCTCACCAGCAACCTACGCGGCCATCGCGCGTCGTGCGCACTAGGATCCGGATGCGCTCTTTCTCTCTCCAGGGCAAGCTGACCTTTGCGCTGGCTGCGGTCGCTTTCGCGGCTGCGGCGCTCGCCGTCGCGCTGCAGCAGTGGCTGGACACGCCGTGGCTCAGCCTTGTGTCGGTCGCGCTGATCTTCGCCTTCGCGCTGCCGCTGCTCGCGCGGGCGCTGACCGCGCGCACCGCCGCGCTGTTCCGCGCGCTGGCCGGCAGCGTCACGAGCTTCAAGGACGGCGACTTCAGCTTCTCGATCGCGACCGACCAGGACGACGAGCTGGCCGAACTCGTACAGGCGCACAACGAACTCGGACGCGTGCTGCGCGACGAACGCCAGGGGTTGTTCCAGCGCGAGCTGCTGCTCGACACGGTCGTGCAGAACACGCCGACCGCAATCGTGCTGACCGAACCCAACGGCCATGTGGTCTACGCCAACGTTGCCGCGCGCCAGCTGCTCAACGGCGGCCGCGTGCTGCAGGGGCTGTCGTTCGCGACGGTCGTGGCCGAGTCGCCGCCGGCGTTCGCCCAGGCGGTCGCCGACGGCGGCGACGCGCTGTTCACGGTCTCGCTCGACGGCGAGGACGAGACCTTCCACTTCTCCGAGCGCAGCTTCAAGCTGCAGGGGCGGCTGCACCGGCTGTACCTGATCAAGCGCATGACCCGCGAGCTCAGTCGCCAGGAAGTGGCGACCTGGAAAAAGGTCATTCGCGTGATCAGTCACGAATTGAACAATTCCCTCGCGCCGATCACGTCGCTGGCCCACTCCGGCCGCGTGCTGTCGGGCAAAGGCGACGTGCAGCGGCTCGGCGCCGTGTTCGACACGATCGAGGACCGCGCGCGCCACCTGCACGGCTTCATCCACGGCTATGCCGAGTTCGCGAAGCTGCCGCAGCCGCGCATGGACGAGGTGTCCTGGCGCGGTCTGCTGGACGCGATCGCGCGGCAGTTTCCGGGCATCGAGGTCGCGCCCGCGCCGGAACAGCCGGGGTGGTTCGACCGCGCGCAGATCGAGCAGGTGCTCATCAATCTCGTGAAGAATGCGCACGAGGCCGGCGGTGCGGTCGAGGCGATCGAGGTCGCGGTCACCCGGCGCGGCGGCGAGACGCGCATCGAAGTCGCCGACCGCGGCACCGGCATGAGCGAGGCCGTGCTGGCCAATGCGCTGCTGCCGTTCTATTCGACCAAGCGCTCCGGGTCGGGACTCGGCCTCGCGCTCGCGCGCGAGATCGCCGAGGCGCATGGCGGCCGCATCGTCCTGGCCAATCGCGAGGGCGGCGGCTTGAGCGTGACGCTGGTCCTGCCGCGCTGACGCTCGCTCGCGGCGCGCCGCGGCGTTGACTGCGGGCCTGCCCGACGCCGCGGTCCGGCGCCGGGCAGAGTCCTTGCCGGTCGCGCGACCGCTCCGGGACGGGGCGCGACCGCGCCGCGACCCCGGCACCTGTTGCTATGATCCGGCCGACGGAGGAAGCCGTTCGCCATGCCCCAGACGCCGGTGAAGATCCCTGGATATGAATTCCTGCGCCAGCTCGGCGCGGGAGGCATGTCCACGGTCTGGCTGGCGATGCAGGAGTCGCTGCAGCGCAAGATCGCGATCAAGCTGATGCGCCGCACGCACGACACCGCGTCCGACGATGCACGCCAGTTCGAGAAGCGCTTCCTGCTCGAAGGCCGCACGATGGCGAAGCTGCCGCATCGCAATATCGTCGCGGTCTACGACATCGTGTCGACCGAGGACGTCGCCTACATCGCGATGGAATTCCTCGAAGGCGGCACGCTGTCGGAACGCATGCAGGCCGGGCTGTCGCTGGCCGAGGCGATCAGCGTCGTCGTGCAGATCGCCGGCGCGCTCGATTTCGCGCACAGCCAGGGCATCATCCATCGCGACCTCAAGCCCGCGAACATCATGTTCCGCGACGCGGCGACGCCGGTGCTCACCGACTTCGGCATCGCACGGCAGCAGGACCAGGCGGCGACGCGCCTGACCCAGACCGGCATGCTCGTGGGTACGCCGAACTACATGAGTCCCGAGCAGATCAGCGGCAGCGACATCGACGGCCGTTCCGATCTCTACAGCCTCGGCATCATGTTCTACGAACTGCTGTCCGGGCGTACGCCGTTCACCGGCGACACGCCGATCGCGGTGATGATGGCGCACCTGACGCAGGCGCCGCCGCCGCTCGACGCGGAGTTCGCGCACTTCCAGCCGGTGCTCGACCGGATGCTCGCGAAGAACCGCGACGAGCGCTTCGCGACGCTGCACGACTTCGTCACCGCGCTGAAGCAGCGCGTCGTGCAGAGCGACACCTTGCTCATGCGGCTGCAGCTCACGCCGGGCATGACCTCGTCCGAACAGCTGCGCCAGCTCGGCTTCACCGCGAGCGACCCGTCCGGCAGCGGCCTGCGCAGCGCGAGCGGCGTGTCGACGCCGCTGCCGCGTCCGCAGGACGTTGCGGCACGCAAGACCGGCGGCGCATCGTCGCCGGCCCGGCCGCCGCCGGCAGCGGCGCCCGCACGGCGGCCGGCCGCAGCCACGGTGCCGCCACCGTCGCGCCCGCCGCCGCGGCGGCCGGTGCTGTGGCCCTGGATCACGGCGGCGGCGGTCCTGCTCGTCGCCGTCGTCGGTTTCGGCCTCTGGCGCTGGCAGGGTGGTTCGGGCATGTCGGCCGAGGAACAGGCGCTCGTCGGCTACTGGATCAAGGATGCCGAGCGCATGGCCGGCGACAGCAAGTTCGTCTCGCCGCCGGGCGACAACGCCTACGAAGTGCTGCAGAAAGTGCTGCAGAAGGATCCGGACAACGACGCCGCGCAGGCGCTGCTCGACCGCATCGCGCAGTCGCTGCGCGCCGAGGCCGAGGCAGCGCTGGCCAGGAACGATTTCCCGCTCGCGCGCGACCGTGCCGACCAGGCGCTGTTCGTGCGCAAGGACGACGCCGGACTCGCGGCGCTCAAGCAGCGCATCGACGCGGCCGTCGGCGCCGAAGAACGCAGAAAGCAGATCGAACAACTGCTGGCCGGCGCCGCCGCCGCAGACAAGGCCGGCAAGCCGTTCGGACCGGACGGCAGCTATGCGCTGCTGGTCAAGGCGCGCGACCTCGCGCCCGAGGACGCCGGCGTCAAGCAGCGCATGGACGCGTTCATCGCGGCCCAGCTCGCGCCGGCGCGCGAAGCGCTCGCCGCGGGCAACAGCGATCGTGCGAGTCTGCTGCTGATCGGCCTGCGGCCCGAACTCGGCAAGGAAGCGCCGTTCGTCGCGCTGACCGAGTCAGCCGGTCAGGCGCAGCGTGCCGCGGGGCTCGAAAAGCAGATCGTCGATCTGCTCGCGCGCGGCGAAGGCGAACTCAAGGCCGGTCGTCTTGCCGAACCGAGCGCCGCGAACGCGCTCGCGACGCTGGGCCAGCTGCGCGAACTCGCCGCCGCCGACAAGCGCGTGCAGACCTTCGCCGGACAGCTCGCCGCGGCGCTCGTCGCCGAGGCACGCCAGTCCTCCGCGGCCGCGCCGCAGCGTGCGCTCGAGCGTGCCGAGCTGGCGCTGCGCGCCGATCCGTCGCGCGCCGACGCGACCGCGCTCAAGAACGAGATCGAACAGCGCCTCGGACAGCGCCTGGCCGACATCGGCCGCGCGCTGTCGCAGGCCAAGCAGGCGATCGCCGAGCAGCGCTACCTCGCGCCGCCGGGCAACAACGCGCGTGAAGCGCTCGACAACGTGCTCAAGCTCGACGCGCAGAATGCCGAGGCGCGCCAGTTGCTCGCCGAACTGCCGCGCCGCGTCGCCGAAGGCATCGAGGCGCGCGCGACGGCGAAGCAGACCGCGCTCGCGCTCGAGCTCGCGCGCAGCGGCACGGCGGCGTTCCCGAATGACGGGGCGCTCAAGACGCTGCTCGCGCGCGTCGAGACGCAGGCCCAGGGCGAGCAGCGCGACGCCGAGGCGAAGGCCGCGCGCGAGCGTGTCGCCAACGCGATCGGCGCGACGCCGGTGCGTGTGGACTCGCTGAATACGGCGGCGGCGTCGCTGACCGCGCTGCTCGCGGCCGACCCGCGCGATGCCGATGCGCTCGCGCTGCGCGCGCGGCTCGCCGAAACCACGGCCGCGGCGCAGCGCGCCGCCGCGAACCTCACCGATTTCGATGCCTTTGCCGGATTCCTGCGCGCGAACGGCAGGCTGCTCGCCGACGAACCGGCCGCCGCGGCGCTGCTGCGCGACGCGCCGGCGCTGCGTCAGAAACTCGAACAGGTCGAGCAGGACCGGCTCGCCGCACTGCAGGGCGAACTCGTGCTCAACGCGCAGCCCTGGGCGCAGGTCGAATCCGTCGTCGACGGCAACCGCAAGACGGTCGCGCTGCCGAACGAGCCGAGCACGCCGTTCGCGCTGAAGCTGCCGGCCGGCAACTACGTCATCACGTTCCGCCATCCGCAGGCGAGCAAGCCGGTCACGGTCATTGCCAAGGTCGAGGCGCAGCGACGCGCCGTGGCCAACGCCGCATTCCCCACCATCTCGGCAGAGGACTATTTCTCGCGTGCGGGCTGGTAAAGGAATCTGCGCCCTGACCGTGGCGCTCATCGCGGCCGTACCGGTCGCGGCCGACTACAAGGACAGTTACAGCCGCGGACTGGAAGCGGCGAAGGACGGCGACTGGGCGGCGGTGCGACAGCGCATGCAGGAGGCTGTCCAGGACAACCCGACGGCCGCGCCGCGCGTGCGCCTGTACGGGCAGCGCTGGGAACCGTATGTGCCGCAGTTCTATCTGGGGCTCGCCGCGTTCAAGCAGGGCGACTGCGCGACCGCGCTCGCGCAATGGCGCTCGTCGCAGAACACGGCGGTCATCGGCAGCGTGCCGAACCTCAAGGCCGAACAGGATCGCAGCGCCGCGAGCTGCGACACGCGCGTCGCGCAGCAGCCCAAGCCCGAACCGCCGAAGACCGACCCGAAGAGCGGCCAGACCACCGCGCCCGACGGCGGCGACACGCCGAAACCGACGCCGCCGAAGCCGGAGCCTCCCAAAACCGAACCGAAGCCCGAGCCGCCGAAGCCGCCGCCGAAACCGCCCGAGACGCCGATCGCGCAACGCGTCCCGGGGCCGCTGCTCGATGCGTTCCGCAACTATCTCGGCGGGCGCTATGCCGATGTCGCGCGGATCAATCCGGACAGCTATACCGATGCGCGCTCCCGCGCGCAGGCCTACCTGATCCGCGCCGCAGCGCGGCAGATCCAGGCCGAGCTCGACAACTCGCCGGCCGGACTCGACGCGGCGCGTGCGGACATTCGCGCCGTGCGCGCGGCGAGTCCGAATCTCGTGCCCGATCCGGCGCTGTTCTCGCCGCGTTTTCGCAGTCTGTACAACGCGACGCGCTGAATGCGCCCGCCGGCACGCCCGGATTGACGCCCGCGTTACGGCGCGTCGGCGAAGATGCACGGCCATACGTGTTCGCTTGCGCCGAACCGCGACGTTGCGTTGCGACGCACCGGCGACTGCGCTAGCGTGACGAAGCCCGGGGGGGATGCCGGCGAAAATCCGTGATGGGAGGCACTATGCGCGCGTGGATACTGGCGGCCTTCGCGGTCGCTTGCGGATGGTTCGGCGGTGCGGCGATCGCGGGCAATCCCGCGCCTTCATTCACCGATCGGCTCGAGGGCGACGCGCCCGGCACGGTGCAGGTCGGCACTCGCATCAACCTGGGCTGGGCGGCGACCGCCCAGGCCTGCACCTATGCCGGCAGCACGTTCCCGGCTGGCGTGCGCTTCGATGAGTGGCCGGCCGATTCGAACGGCTCGACGCCGCCCCTGGCCTGCAACAGCTTCTCGAGCTGCGCGACGCCGCACGGCGCGTCGCTGTTCCTGCCGACGCCCGGCAACTACCATTTCGTCGTCACCTGCGTCAGCACCGGCGGACCGTCGGTCGCCTCGACGATCGACGTGATCGCGGTCGAAGCGCCGACGGCCGAGCGCATCGCGCTGAGCCTGTCGGCGAGCACGCCGGGACCGGTGCGGCCGACGGCCACCTACGACTACACCATGCTGCTCAACAACAACGGCGGGTTCCGCATGAACGCGCCGGCGACGACGCTGACCCTGCCGTCCGAGGTCAGTTTCGTCAGCAGTACCTGCGCGAGCGGCAGCGGCACGACGGTCACCTGGAATCTGCCGAACGGTCTCGGCGGCGGCGAGAGCGGCCGCTGCAGCGTGACCGTACGATTGAACAGCGTTCCGCCGGGCGAGACCATCCCGGCGACGGCGCGCACGACGTTCACGCTCGTGTCCACGCCGTTCACGCTGAGTGCGACGGAGATCATCGGCTCGCTGCGTCGCGCGCGTTCGCTGAGCCTCAAGCGCGACGGCACGCCGACGACGCTCGATTCCGTCGCTCCGGTCATCAGCGGCGACGGCAGCGTCGTGCTGTTCTCGACGCGCCAGCGCGGACTGACCAGCGACGACACGAACATCAACGGCCGCGACATCGTGCTGAAGAACCGGCGCGACGGTACCGCGCGCGTCGTCAGCGTCCGCACGGCCGACGGCGTCGCGCTGCGCGGCAACAGCACGTCGGCGACGATCTCGGCGAACGGCCGCGCGTTCGCGTTCATCTATCAGCCGATCGCCGCGGACCAGCCGGACGGCGCCGCGCCGAAGGCCGGGGAGACCGGCGATCTCTGCAGCGCGCCGCCGAACGGCCTGTTCCGTCCGACCTGCACGACGACGGCGCCGAACGGCCAGGCGCTGTCGGGTCCTGCGGAAGGACCGAGCATGTCCGCCGACGGCGGCTTCATGGCGTTCTGTTCGTCCGCCGACAACTGGGTCAGCGGCGACAGCAACGGCGCGAAGGACGTGTTCCTCATGGACATGAATTCCGGCGCGGTCACGCGCGTGTCGACCGATGCGGCCGGCCTGCAGGGCAATGGCGACAGCTGCGACGCGGCGATTTCCGGCAACGCGAAGTTCGTGGCGTTCCGCACGCGCGCGACGAATCTCGGCGGCACGGCGAACTGGCAGGTCGTGCGCAAGAATCTCGAGACCGGCCAGATCGAACGACTGAGCCAGGACGCCGGCGGCACTGCGGCGAACGCCGACACGGGCCGTCCGGCCATTTCCTACAACGGTCAGCGCGTGACGTTCGCGTCGCGCGCCGGCAATCTCGTGGCGGGTCTGCTCGGCGGCGTCAACAACGTCTACGTCTACTACACGCCGGGCGGCGCCGCGATCGGACTGGACGCGAACGCGCCGAAGGATCTCGGCAGCGGTCTGTTCGGCGTGCGCAACCGCAGCGGCGGCGCGCCCAACGGCGACTCCGACGACCCGACGATCTCCTGCAACGGCAGCGTCGTCGCATTCGGATCGAGCGCGAGCGACCTGATTCTCGGCGACACCGGCGGCAACAAGGACGTGTTCCTGCTCGATGCGCAGTCCGGCGCCACGCGCCGCGCACAGCCGAACGGCAGCGGCGATCCGAACGGCCCGTCGACGAGTCCGGCGATGAGCTGCGAGGGCACCGCGCTCGTGTTCGAGTCCGGCGCCACGAATGCGGATCCGGCCGACCCGAATCCAAACACCGACGTGTATGTGGTCGACGATCCGACCGGTGCGAACGGCGGCACGCCCGGCTCGCTCAACGGCGCGTTCAGCGGCAACTGGTTCAATCCGGGCCAGAGCGGCCATGGCTTCCTCGTCGAGGCGCTGCCGGACGGGCGCTACTACCTCACCTGGTATCTCTACGTCGACGGCCAGCCGCTGTTCCTGCAGGGCGTCGGCCCGGCGACAGGAAACGTCATCGACGTGCCGGTCTACAGCACGCGTTCGACCGCGTTCCCGGTCGGCGCCGGCGGCGTCACGAACGCGACCTGGGGCCGGCTGCGCATGACCTTCGCGAATAACGACACCGCGTCGATCCAGTGGACGCCGACCGCGTTCGGTTTCTCCGCGGGCAGCATGACGCTGCGCAGGCTGACCGCGCCGGCGCTCGTGCAGTCGGACCTGACGAATCCGCAGATCAAGGCCTGCTACAGCGGCGTCTGGTTCGAGCCGGCGCGCTCGGGCTACGGCTTCAATCTCGAAGTCATCGAACAGGGCGACGGCAGCCGCGCGCTCGTGACGTACTGGTACACGTATCGGCCCGACGGCAGTCCGCTGTGGCTCAGCGGCGTCGGACGTCCCGGCGGCGGCGCCGTACGCGTCGACCTGTATCAGGGCGGCGGCAGCGGCGCGCAGTTCCCGTTCAACTTCATCGCCGACTCGGTGACCCAGACGCGCTGGGGTACGGCGACGCTGCGCTTCACCTCGAACAACACCGTCGAAGTCACCTACACGCCGGAGGTGTCCGGGTATGCGGCCGGCAGCGCGAATCTCGTGCGCCTGACCGAGCTGGCCGGCCGCAGCTGCGCGAACTGAAGCCGCGGCGGTCGCGCAACGAAAAACGGCGCCCCGAGGCGCCGTTTTTCGTATCCGGGAACGAAGCGGTCAGAAGCGATAGACGCCCGACATCGAGTAGGTGTCGAGGCCGTCGGACAGGTCGGCCGCGAAGTCGAGCTGGAAGCTCTTGAACGCCCAGCCGCCGCCGATGCTGTAGTGGTTTTCCGAGCCGCGGCCGCCGGCGAACAGCGTCGCGAGCACCGCGTCCGCCGCACCCGAGGGCGCGCCTCGGAACTCGACCGAATGGCGCGGATCGTGCCACATGCCGGCGCGCAGGCTGAACGGCGCGGTCATGTTTGCAAACGTATATTCTGCGCCAAGGTGAACTTCGGTCCCGTCTTCGAGCTGCAGGCGGTTGGCCGAGCTCTGGATGTCGAACAGCGTATTGATGTCGTCGGTCAGCTGCGAATACATGACGCGGTCGAGGTCGAAGTTCACGACGAACGCGTCGGTCGGGCGCCAGGAGATGCCGACGCCGAAGATGTCGGGAATGTCGAAGCGCACCTTGTTCAGCGACGTGATGATCTGCGGCTGCGGCAGCGGATTGCCGTCGATGTCGCTGTAGAGCACGTTGATCGCGTCGTAGTCGAACCGCGGCGCCTTGCGGTAGGCCGCGCCGAGGCTCAGCGAGTCGCTGAGCTTGAAGCGCGCGCCGAGGTTGAAGCCGAACGCGTTGTCGTCGCCGTTCTGGAACTGGCGCGAAGCGATCTTGATGTCGCCGAGGCTCACGATCTGGAGATCCGCGATCGAGCGGAACGGAAACAGGCGGAAGTCGTCGACGTTGGCGCCGTTCAGCGTCGCGAAATCGGTCTCGAAGCGTGCGAGTTCGTGGCGGTAGAACGCGAACGCCCAGCGGTCGCGCGGAACGACGACCGAGAGATAGGAAAGATTGCGGTTGGAGCTGTCCGCCTCGCTGATATTGAGGCCGCTCGCGCTGAATGGGCTGATCGCGGCGG
>CAMLLF010000045.1 GCA_946480705.1 uncultured Lysobacteraceae bacterium
ACGCTGGTGACCCAGGTGCCCGACACGCCGGCGCTGGTCGAGGCCGATGCGGTGCGACTCGCGCAGTGCATCTCGAACCTGCTCAACAACGCGGCGAAGTACACGCCGCGCGGCGGGCGCATCGAGCTGTGGGCCGAGCGCGACGGCGACCAGGCCGCGATCCACGTGCGCGACAACGGCTACGGCGTCGATCCCGAAGCGACGTGGCTGCTCGACCACAACGAATTCCATCTGCTGCTGCAGTCCAATCCCGACGGCCGCAAGAAAGCCGAGACCGGCCTGTCGTGGCGCAAGAACACGAACACGGCCTACTGCGGCGCGACCAGCAATTCGCGCGGCGCGGACCTCAACCGCAACTATCCGTTCCACTGGGGCGGTCCCGGCGCGAGCAGTTCGGCCTGCAACGAGACCTACCGCGGCGCCAGCGCCGGCTCCGAGCCGGAAACGCAGGCCGTCGTCGCCTACGTCAATTCGATCTTCCCGGATCTGCGTCCCGACGACACGACGACGCCGGCTCCGGATACGACGCAGGGCGTGTTCTTCGACATCCACAGTTTCTCGCAGCTCGTGCTCTGGCCCTGGGGCGATACCACGACGCTCGCACCGAACGCGTCCGGCCTCGAAATCCTCGGCCGCCGCATCGGCTGGTTCAACGGCTACGACCCGCAGCAGTCGGTCGGCCTCTACGCGACCAGCGGCACGACCGACGACACGGCCTACGGCCAGCTCGGCGTTCCGGCCTATACGATCGAACTCGGCGTCGCGTTCTTCGAGAACTGCGATACCTTCGAGAGCGCCACGTATCCGCACAACGTCGATGCGCTGCGCTATACCGCGCGTACCCTGTCGGCTCCGTACAAGCTGCCGTTCGGTCCCGATGCGCTGGAAATCACGGCGACACCCGACCTCGTCGTCGCCGGCGACACCGTGCGCGTGACCGCGCGCGTTGACGATTCGCGCCTCAACCGCACGCCGCAGCCGCAGACCGGCGCGCCGCCGCCGCCGAACACGCAGAACGTCGCCTCGGCGCGCGTGTTCGTCGACAGGCTGCCCTGGGAAGGCGGCGCCACGCCACAGGCGATGACCGCGTCCGACGGCGGTTTCAACAGCGGCACCGAAGCCGTGCACGCCGACCTGTCGACGACCGGCCTGTCGAGCGGCCGGCACCTCGTCTACGTGCAGGGCGTCGATGCGAACGGCGATGCGGGTCCGCCGAACGCGGTATTCGTCGAGGTCGCGCAGGCCAACGAGATCGCAACGCTGCACGGCGTCGTCCGCGATGCGAACACGTCCGCGCCGCTCGCCGCGACGATCAGGATCGGCACGAGCACGCTGCAGGCCGACGGCAGCGGCAACTACACCAAGCGCCTGCGCGCCGGCACCGTCGACATCGAAGTCAGCGCACCCGGCCACATGACCGAGCGGCTGACCGGCGTGAACCTGACCGGCGGCGCCGACGTCGTCCGCAACTTCAGCCTCGCGCCGAACTGCACGGTGTTCAGCGACAACGTCGAAGGCGCGAACCCGGGCTGGACCGTGCAGTCGCCCTGGGGCACGAGCACGACGGTCGGCGGCAACGCGACCAAGGTCTGGACCGACAGTCCGGCCGGCAGCTATGCGAACAACGTCACTACGAGCCTGACCTCGCCGCTGATCAATTTCACCGGATACGCCGACGCCGTGCTGAGCTTCGACCAGAAATGCGTGACCGAAGCCGATTACGACTACGGCATCGTCGAGATCAGCACGAACGCGAACGCGGGCTCGCCGACCTGGTCCGAACTCGGTCGCTGCGACGGCGAGAGCGCCTGGCGCTCGACGACGGTCGCGCTGCCGTCGGCGACGAACCAGGCGGCCGTGAAACTGCGCTTCCGCCTGACCAGCGACACGAGCCAGACCGCCGAAGGCTGGTCGATCGACAACGTCAGGATCGAAGCCGGCGGCGACGCCTGCCGCGGCCCGGCCGACGTGCTGTTCGAGAACGATTTCGAGTAGCGCGCGCCGGCGGGAATCGTGCCGGACGCGAAAGCGTCCGGCATGGCGGTTGGGTTGAGGCGCTGGGCGAAGCCCGACCCGCGTCTGCGTTTTCTAGCGAACGAGCGCGCCGCTCCTGACGAGCGCACAGACGCGCTGCACTTCGGCGTCCATCGGTCGATCGCGCTGCATGAAGCCGACGACCTCGCGCACGCGTGCGAACGCCGCATGCACGGCGTCGCCGGCGCGGAATTCGCCGGCTTCGCTCAGCGCCCGCATCAGGGCATCGACTTCCCGCTCGAACTGCTCGCGATCGGCATGACCCGGCATCGGCGCGCCGCTGATCTTCGCGGCGACGGCATCGCGGTCGCCGCGGTCGGCCAGGCGCCGCGCCGCGTTGAGCATGTCCTGGCGATATTCGAGCGCCTGCGCCGCGGTGTAGATCTCCAGCGCGAGCACGTCGGAAAGGTCTTCGACCATGTCGAGCACGTGGCGCGCCTCGTTCGCTCCCATCGACACGTGGTCTTCGGCGTTGGCACTGGTCGGGATCGAATACACGCTGGCCGGATGCGCGCGCGTCGCCAGATCGTTGACGAGCGCGGCCGCGGTGTACTGCACGATCATGAAGCCCGAATCGGTCGCGTCCTCGTTGCCGATCAGGAACGCCGGCAGGCCGTCGTTGTTGGCCGGATCGACGAGCTTGTTGAGACGACGCTCGGAAATCGACGCCAGCACGGGAATCGCGGCCTTCAGGTAGCTCATCGCGAGTGCGAGCGGCATGCCGTGGAAATGACCGGCCGAGACGACCTGATCCTCGATCACTGCCGCATTTTCCATTTGCGGAAAAATCAGCGGATTGTCGGTGACCGCGTTGAGCTCGATGTCGATGACGCGGCAGGCCTGGCTCCAGGCGTCGCGCACGGCGCCGTGCACCTGCGGCGCGCAGCGCAGGCAGTACGCATCCTGCGGCTGGTGCTTCTTGCCGCCCTTGAACGGCAGGAAGCGCGCGTAGAACGATTCCTTGCCGTGGCGCTGCGCCGGCGGCACGTAGTCCCAGGTCAGGTCGAAACGCGCGGTCTGGTCCTGCGCATGCGACCAGGAACTCGCGAGCCACGTGCGGAAGCGCGGCACGAGGTGATACGGAATGTCGGCCAGCGTCGACCCCTGCAGCAGGCCGCGCAGGTTCGCGGCCGACTGCACCTGGCCCGGATGCGGACGCAGCGCGTGCACTTCGGGCTTCAGTGCGCCGGTGCGGCCGGCGAACGCGTCGAGCGTCATCGCGGCGGCGAGATCGGCGGTCGCGATCAGCTGCTCCATGCGCGCGAGCGCGAGCGTCGCGGTCGCGAGCATCTGCGTCGTGCCGTTGTTGAGCGCAAGACCTTCCTTGAACGACAGGCGCAGCGGCACGAGACCCGCGCGCTCCAGCGCCTGCGCGCCCGGCAGGCGCTGTCCCGCATGGAACGCTTCGCCGCCGCCGAGCAGCACGATGGCCAGATGCGACAGCGGCGCGAGGTCGCCGCTCGCGCCGACCGAGCCCTTCTGCGGAATCACCGGGATCACGTCGCGGTTCAGCAGCTCGGCCAACGCCTCAAGCGTCGACGCGCGAATGCCCGAATGGCCGCGCATCAGCGTGTTGACGCGGATCGCGAGCATCGCGCGCACGACCGCCGGCGCGAACGGTTCGCCGACGCAGACCGCGTGCGTGACGACGAGGTTGTACTGCAGCTCTTCCATCAGCGTGCCGTCGCGCCGTTCCGGATTGCCGCCGGGCAGTTCGTCGCGCACGCGATGCGCGCCAAGGAGCTTGTCGGCGTTGCTGCCGAAGCCCGTCGTCACGCCGTAGATCGGCTCGCCGCAACTGACTTTTTCGGCGAGGAAGTCGGCGGTCTGCTGCACCCGGGCGAGCTGCGCCGGATCGAGCGCGATGCGGCCGCCGTCGCAGGCGATGGCGGCGACCTGGGCGCGCGTCAGCGACGCACCGTCGAGCGTGATGAGGTTCGTCATGGCGATTCCGTGGTACGCGCCGGGCGCATGGCCTGCGCCTGTTCGATTTCGACGCGCAGCGCCTTGACCAGCTCGGCGCGCGCGACGTCGAATTGCTCGCGGCGGCGCAGGTCCTTGATGATCACCGTGTCCTTCGCGATCTCGTCGCTGCCGACGACGATCGCGAACGCGATGCCGGCCTTCTCCGCGTACTTGAACTGCCGCGCGAGCTTGCCGCCGTCGAGCACGACCTCGGTGTTGATGCCGGCCTGGCGCAGCTCGCTCGCGATCGCGAGATAGCGCGGCAGTTCGTCGTCGCTCATCTGCGTCACGAGCACCTGCACCGTGCTCGTGCCGGTGCCGATCAGCCCGGCCTCGCGCAGCTGCCAGTACAGCCGCGTCGCGCCGATCGAAATGCCGACGCCGGGCAGGTGCGACTTCGTGTAGTGACCGGCGAGGTTCTCGTAGCGGCCGCCCGAACAGATCGAGCCGATCTGCGGGTGTTCGAGCAGATGCGTCTCGTAGACCGTGCCGGTGTAATAGTCCAGGCCGCGCGCGATCGAAAGATTCAGCGCGTAGTACGCCTCGGGCACGCCGAGCGCACGGATCAGCGTCAGCACTTCGCGCAGTTCGGCGATGCCTTCGTCGAACGCGTCGCTGCCGCTGCCGAGCGCGTCGAGCTTCGCGATCGCATCGTCGTGGCCGGCCGAACGCGTCTGCACGAACGCGAGAATCTTCGCGACGTCGTCGCCGGACAGGCCGAAATCGCCGCCGCGCAGCGACTCGGCGACCTTGTCGGTGCCGACTTTGTCGAGCTTGTCGATCTCGCGCAGGATCAGCGCCTGCCGCTGCGCATCGGACTGGCCGAGGTTCTCGAAGAAGCCGCGCAGCAGCTTGCGGTTGTTGAGCTGGATCGTGAACGGGCCGATCTTGAGATCGCGGAACACCTGATAGATCACCGCCGGCAGCTCGGCGTCGTAGCGGATCGACAGCGAATCCTTGCCGATCACGTCGATGTCGCACTGATAGAACTCGCGGAAACGGCCGCGCTGCTGGCGCTCGCCGCGGTAGACGCGCTGCATCTGGTAGCGGCGGAACGGAAAATTGAGCTGGTGTTCGTGCTCGGCGACATACCGTGCGAGCGGCACGGTCAGGTCGAAGCGCAGCGCCATTTCGGGCGTGCCGTCCTTGCCGAGATTGCCGGTAGATTGAACAAAATATACTTGTCGCTCGGTCTCGCCGCCTTCCTTGGTCAAGAGGATGTCGGTCAATTCCATGACCGGCGTTTCCACCGGCAGGAAGCCGAAGCGTTCGAAGCTGCGACGGATCGTGTCGAGCATGTCCTGGAACGCGATCTGGTCCAGCGGCAGCAGTTCGAGCACGCCGGGCGGCGTGCGGGCGGCGGTCAATGCCATGAGTTTCCTCGGATCGTGTAGCGGGCCGGGCGCGAAGGGCGCATAGCCTAGCAGATGGCCGCGAGCGGGCTCGGCCATGTAATAGCTGGTTATGACAGCAGGAAATAGCGGTGGGTGTTTGAAAACGGAGGTGCCTCGCCTGCCGCCTCGCAATTCGCCGACAACGCGCTCCTCCAGTTACTCCCTGCCACCCCCTTATTTTTTTCTCTTCCTCTCCCGCTCGCTTCGGTCGCGAAGTTCCCGTATAGTCCGCGGGTTCTCGTGCGAACTCCCCGGCTTCCCTTCCGGATTTCTGACGTGACGCAGCCGGCGATCCATTTGCCCGCCACGTCTGCAGCTTTCTCCCTCCACCGGTTTTCCACGACGACACGGCCCGGCACAACGCCTCGCGGCCGCACCATCATTTACCTGCAGCGCGGATGTTGGGCCCTGGACGGCCTTGGGAACGCTCTGGGTTTTCACGTTAGGAGCAATCCCATGGCTTTCGATCAACTCGGGCTGTCGCCCGCCCTTCTGTGCGCGCTGAACGAACTCGGCTACGACACGCCGACGCCGATTCAGGCCGAAGCGATTCCGCTCGTGCTGGCCGGCCGCGACTTGCTCGCCGGCGCGCAGACCGGCACCGGCAAGACCGCCGCGTTCGCGCTGCCGCTGCTGGAACGCCTGTATCCGGAAGGCGCGCTGCGCACCGGACAGCCGCGCAAGGTCCGCGCCCTCGTGCTGACGCCGACGCGCGAACTCGCGGTGCAGGTGCATGACAGCATCCGCGCCTACGGCAAGAACATCCGCTTCAGCTCCACGACGATCTTCGGCGGCGTCGGCATGGGCAACCAGGTGCAGGCGCTCAAGCGCGGCATGGATCTCCTCGTCGCGACGCCGGGACGCCTCATCGATCACCTCGACCAGCGCACGCTGAACCTGCGCGACGTCGAGATCCTCGTGCTCGACGAAGCCGACCGCATGCTCGACATGGGCTTCCTGCCGGCGCTCAAGAAAATCCTCGGCCAGCTGCCGCGCCAGCGCCAGAACCTCATGTTCTCGGCGACCTATGCCGAAGACATCCGCAAGCTCGCGACCGAACTGCTGAACGATCCGGCGCAGATCCAGATCGCGCAGCAGAACAGCGTCGCGACGACGGTCGAGCACCGCGTCTACGCGGTCGACGCCGACCGCAAGAAAGACCTGCTGATCGAACTGCTCGCGCAGGACAGCCGTCGCCAGACGCTGGTCTTCGGCCGCACCAAGCACGGCTCGGACCGTCTCGCGCGCCAGCTCTGCCAGGCCGGCTTCAAGGCCGACGCGATCCACGGCAACAAGAGCCAGAACGCGCGCCAGCGTGCGTTGAAGGACTTCAAGGACGGCCGCATCCACGTGCTGGTCGCGACCGACATCGCCGCGCGCGGCCTCGACATCGACCAGCTGCCGGTCGTGATCAATCACGACCTGCCGATGGTCGCCGCCGACTACGTGCATCGCATCGGCCGCACCGGCCGCGCCGGCTGCGACGGCCTCGCGCTGTCGCTGGTCTGCCGCGAGGAACAGGGTCTGCTCAACGACATCCAGAAGCTGCTCAAGCGCGACATCGATGTCGCCGTGCTGCCCGGCTTCGAACCCAAGCAGCCGCTGCGCACCGGCGCCGACGCGCAGCGCGCCGGCAAGCCCGTCCGCAGTGCGCGCCGCGGACGTTCGACCCAGCCCGCCGGCGGCAAGCATCATGCGGGCAAGGACCAGCGTCGCAGCGGCAGCGGCACCGGCCAGAACGCCGGCCGCCGCTCCGACGGCCGCAGCAACCAGCCCGGCGGTCGCGGGCCGCGTTCGCCGCGCTGAACGCGGTAGCGAGCGAGAGGAGTGAGGAAAGAGTGCGCGCGCTGAACAGCGAGCGCTCGTTTCTCGCTCCTCCCACTGCGTGTCCACGCTCCTCGCGGAGCGCATAGAAGCGACGGTCATATTCGTCGACGCACGTCTGTCGCGCGTCGCTTTTCTTTTCCGGCAATCGTTGTGCGAACCTCGCGGCTTCCCTGCAAGGTCCGCTCATGTCCGATTCCGCCAACGCCGCAGCAGCACTGCGATTGTCTTCGGTCGACTGCCTGCGCGGGCTCACCGTCGCCGCGATGCTGCTCGTCAACAACGCCGGCGACTGGAGCCATGTCTGGCCCTGGCTCGAACACGCGAGCTGGCATGGCTGCAATCCGGCCGATCTCATATTTCCACTGTTTCTTTTTGTTGCCGGCGTGTCGCTGAGCCTTGCGCTGGAGCCGCAGCTCGAGCGCGGACGCGCACCCGATGCATTGTCCCGCGGCGTGCTCGTGCGCGCCGCGCGCGTGTTCGCGCTCGGCCTGCTGCTGCATGTCGCCGCGGCATTGCTCGTGCCTGATCGCGACCTGCGTCTGCCCGGCGTGCTGCAACGCATCGGCGTGTGCATCGCCGTGGCCGGACCGGTGCTGCTGTATCTGAAGCCGCGCGCGCAATGGATCCTGTTCGGCGCCCTGCTGACCGCGTATGCCCTGCTGCTGGCCTGGGCCGGCACGACAGTCGAGCGCAATCCGGGACTCGCCGTCGACAGCGCCGTGCTCGGACGCTTCGCCTACAGCTACGACGCCGCGACCGGTCGCGCGTTCGATCCCGAAGGCATCGTCAGCACGCTCGGCGCGATCGCGACGACGCTGCTGGGCCTGCGCGCCGGCCGCTGGCTGCGTGGCGGGCGGCTCGACGCGCTGCTGAGCGCCGGACTCGCCGGACTCGCCGCGGGCGCTGCGCTGCATTGGCCGCAACCGATCAATAAATCCTTGTGGACACCGGCCTTCGTGCTGTGGACCGGCGGCATCGCCTGCCTCGCCCTGCTGGTCATGCACCGCTTGGCCGACCGGCGCGGCGTGTGGCTGCCCGGCGGCGCGCTCGGACGCAACGCGATGCTCGCCTACGCCGGCTCGTGGCTCATGGTCTGCGTGCTCGCCGCGACGCATCGGCCGCCTGGGCGGCGGCCGTCGTCGCGATCTGGTGGCTCGTCGCGATCGTGCTCGACCGCCGGCGCTGGTACTGGAAAATCTAAGACCGCGCAGGCTGGGCTTCGCCTGCGGCTCAGCCAACCTAAGGCCGGACGCATTGGCGTCCGGCGCGCTCGCGCCTACTCGAAATCGTCCTCGAAAATCGTATCGGTGCCGGCGGTGCAGACGCCCGGCACCTGCGTGTGCGTCAGCGCGATGTCGTCGACGAACCAGCCCTGGCCGGCCGTGCCCTGGTCGGTGCGATAGAGCCAGCGCAGGCGCACCGACTGGCCGGCATAGCTCGACAGGTTCAGCGTCGACTGCGTCCAGGCGCTCAGCTGGTTCGTTCCGGTGAACGCGCCGGAACCCTGGGCGATCCCGCAGATCGTGCCGCCGTTCGAGATCGAGCCCGGATAGCCGCCGGCGGGTGTCAGGCGCGTCCAGTTCGTGCCGTTGTCGGTGGAAATTTCCACGACACCGCCGTCCCAGCCGTTTTCGATGTCCCAGGCGCTCCAGAACGAGAGCTGCGCGCCCTGTCCGGCGGTCAGCGTCAGCGGCTGGCTCACGAGCGAGACGCAGAGATTGTTGGCCGACGTCGACCAGAAGCTCTGCGTTCCGCTGCGCTTGCGCGTCGTCGACGTGTGCCAGCCGGCATGCTCGGGACTGTCGACGGCAGCCGGCACCGGCCCGGCCGTGGACGTGTCGAACAGCGGATCGCCGGGCTCGGCACCCGAGCCGAACGTGCCGTCCTGCAGCGGGCCGGTCGCGCGACCGGACAGTTCCACGGTGTTGCCGTCCTCCACGCCGTTCGCGGCATCGACGGCGCGCACGACGTAATGGCGGCTCGCCTCGCCGCCGATGCCCGTATCCGCAAAATTCTGCATGGCGATGCCGCTCGCGATGCGATTGGCCGCCGACGGCACGAAGCCCGCACTGTCGCCGCGATAGACCGAATACCGCGCCGGTCCGCCGCAGGCCGGGGCCGCCGCATTCCACTGCAGATCGAGGCGGCAGCTCGCGGTACCCGCGTCGGCGACGCCGGTGATGCCGTTGAACAACGGGGCAGCCGTGCAGTCGCCGGGCGCCCGTGCTTCGACGCAGGCCGACGCGACCGAGCTGCACTGTCCGTTCGGCGTTTTTTCCACGACGCGATAGCCGTAGTCGACCTGCCCCGACACGCCGGTGTCGGTGAACGTCGGCGTGGTGAGCCCGCTCGCGACCGTCGAGAATGCACCGCCGCAGCCGCCCTGGGCGCGCTCGACGCTCCAGATCGCCCCGGCCGTGCCCGAACCGGTCCAGCCGAGCGCGATCTGCTGGCTGCCCGTCGCGGCCGCGCTCAGCGCGGTCGGCGCCACCGGCGGCGTGCACAGGTGCGGCTCGACGACGAAGAAGCCTTCGTCGATGCCGGTCAGGATCACGTTGCCGCTGCCCGGAAAACGGTAATTGTTCCAATTGCCGTTGAATTCGGCATTGTCGCTCGCCGGGAACACGTCGAAGAACGCGACTTCGGTGAGCTGCGCCTGCGACAGATTCTCCAGCCGCAGGATGCGCAGGCCGGCCTCGTAGTTCGACTCGTAGACGTACTGGCCGTGCACGTAGAGGTTATGGTCGATGACGCCGAGCGCCTGTTCGTGATGGCCGACGAGCACGTCGAGATCGGCCAGATCGAAGACGAGCGTGCGCGCGTTGTGGCCGTTCGACGTCTCGTCGAGTTCGTCGTTGAGCAGCGCATAGCGCTGGTCCTCGCTGAACCAGGCCTGGTGCGGATAGCTCGCACCGGTCCAGGTCAGCGACGACAGCGTGACCGGCGCAGCCTTGTTCGTCACGTCGACGATCGCGAAGCGCTTGGTCGGTCCGTTGGCGTTGAGGCAGATTTCCTTGCCGTCGTGCTGCGTGTCCGGGCCGTGATAGACGAAGCACTGGCTCTCGTGCGTGTAGCTGCCCGTCGTCACGCAGCCGGCGAAGAGCGGATTGTCCGGTTCGTGGATGTCGTACATGCGCAGCGCGCCGTTCGCGGTCGGCGCCGGGCAGGTGTCGCTGCCGGCGACATAGGCGAAGCCGGTTTCCTCGTTGATCGCGATCGTGTGGCCGCGGCCGAAGTCGCCGCGGAACGCGTCGTCGGTGAAGGTCTGCGGCGTGGTCACGCCGCGCAGCCGGGTCAGGTCGAAGACCTGCAGGCCGTGCGCGCCGTTGTTGTCGGCGACCACGTAGGCGTGGTTCGCATAGACGCGGACGTCGCGCCAGAACGACGAACCGGTATGCGTCGGCAGCTTGCCGAGGTATTTCGGATGGGTCGGGTCCGACAGCTCGAACATCGCGAGCCCGTTGTTGGCGCCGATCAGCGCGTATTCGATCTGCGTGGTCGGATCGGTCCAGCCCCAGAGGCTGTTGGTGCTGGTCGCCGCGAACGCCGACACCGGCGTGAACGAGAGCAGATCGATGTTGGAGCACGGATAGGTCGCGGCCATGCCGTCGACGCAAGGCGTCGAATGCAGCGGCGCGAGCGGCCGCGGCTGCGCCGGGCGGGCGGCCTCCATGGCGAGCATCAGCGGATTCGGCGCGCCGGCCCCGGAGGCCGGCAGCGGCGCCGAAACCGCGCACGACAGCAGCAGCGGCGCGACGACGCCGGCCGTACGAATACTCATGACGCTCTCCCCCCGATGGCAACCGGCCGAGTGTATAGACGGGTTCGCATCCCGGCCATGCGTCCGGCAGTGAAATGAGGTACCGATCGGCACGGCCGGCAACGCGGGGAGGACTTCCGTCATGGGCATGGCGGTCGCGCACGGTTTAGGATCGGCGACCGATTTCCCGACCGGAGTGCGTTTCATGAAGAACCGTCTTGCCGTCGCCCTCGCGCTCGCACTGGGCCTGGCGGCGCCGTCGTTTGCCGCCGACAAGCCGGCGCAGCCCGCCCCGACCGCCGCGAAAGCCGACATGGCCACCAATCCCTTCGCCAAACCCAGCACGCTGCCGTTCCAGTACCCCGCTTTCGACAAGATCAAGAACGAGCACTTCGCCCCGGCGTTCGAGGCCGGCATGACCGAGCACCGCGCCGAGATCGATGCGATCGCCGACGCCAAGGACGCGCCGACCTTCGACAACACCATCGTCGCGATGGAAAAGTCGGGCCAGCTGCTCAACCGCGCGACGACCGTGTTCTTCAACCTGTCGGGCGCCAATACCAACGACGACATCGAGAAGATCCAGAGCGAGATGGCGCCGAAGCTGTCGGCCCATCAGGACGCGATCGCGCTGAACCCGAAGCTGTTCGCGCGCGTGCAGGCGCTCTATGACAAGCGCGACACGCTCGGCCTCGATGCCGATGGAGACCTGTAGTCATGGATTTCAAGGACTACTACGCAACGCTCGGGCTGACCAAGACGGCCACCGAC
>CAMLLF010000046.1 GCA_946480705.1 uncultured Lysobacteraceae bacterium
TGGACTCGGGTTCCGTCGCGAGCCCGAACCGCGAAACCGAGGCGATGCGCGACGGCAGCGACGCGGTGTCCGACTGGCCGTTGCTCAATGCGCTGCTCAATACCGCCGGCGGCGCGACCTGGGTCTCGCTGCATCATGGCGGCGGCGTCGGCATGGGCTACAGCCAGCATTCGGGCGTCGTCATCGTCTGCGACGGCAGCGAAGCGGCCGACAGGCGCCTCGCGCGCGTGCTCTGGAACGATCCCGGCACCGGCGTCATGCGCCACGCCGACGCGGGCTACGCGATCGCGCAGGACTGCGCGCGGGAGCAGGGGCTGAAGTTGCCGATGCTCTGAGTTCAGCAACTCGAGGTGAGTAAGTCGCGACTGGAGAAGCGACATCTCCAGTTCTTGTCTACTCACCTCCAGTTTCTGCTTCAAGCATTCCGGAATAGCGCAGCACGCGCCCGACGATCGGCAGGCAGAACTCGACTTCGAACGCGTAGCGCCCGTCGACGATGCGCTTGCCGGCCTGCGAGCGTGGCAACAGCGCGAGCGGGACCGGCAGGCCGTGCCAGCGCGCGCCGCGCAATGCCCAATGCCAGCCGCCGTCGCGCACGTCGACGCCGAGATCGAGCGTCAGCGGCCCGGTGCGCTCGAGCCAGCCGCCGCCGGGGAATTTTCCGTAGGGCACGAACGACGAGACCATCTCGCCGCCGTTGTCGAAGCGGCGACTCCAGATCAGTGCATCGTCGCGATGAACGATGCGCACCTCGAAACCGCACTCGGTGCGGTCGGCCGGAATGCCGAGGCCGCGCGCGAGGCGGCGCCCGAGGACGCCGGCCGCGCCGCGGCCGCAGTCGACCGCGATGCGGCCGCTCAGTCGCCCGCCACGGCGATGCAGCGTCTGCAGCAGAGGGTGCAATTGGGAAAATGAGTCGCCGAACCAGCGCGTGACGACGGTCTCTGCGCCGTGGCCGGCGGCGGGCAAGGGCGCGGCCGCGCTCAGTTCGACGGTGGGTTCAGCAGCCGCGTCAGGCGCAGCGCGAAAGCGAACAGCAGGACGGCGAGCAGCGCCGGCACTGCGGCGGCCAGCCATTCGGCCGCGCCGTTGGCGACCCACACGGCGAGCCCGGTCACGATGAACGTGCAGGCGAGCAGTGACAGCAGCAGCGAAACGCCGGCGACGAGGCCGATCGACAGAAGCGAAGCGGGATTGCCCGGAACGGCGACCGTGGTTTCGCGCTGGCTGCGGTGACGCAGACGGCGCCGGCGAAACACGAAGGACCGCGGCGCGGCGCCGCCGGTCGGGGGAAGAGCAAGGGCCTTGGAGGCGCTCATGACGGGTGCGAGTATTCCTGCGATCGTGTGGATTGCCTGTGATGACGCAGCAGAGGCGGATTTCCCCTCATGCCCGCGCCCGCTTCGCACGTGGCGGCCGACGAACGGCAATCCAAGCGCGACCAAGGTCGCACTGCGGTTCCCGCACGTTTGACCTCACCGGCAGCAGACCGTAAAACGTAGCCGCATCTTTCGGAGAGTACACCGTGGCGATCAAAGGGGCCGGCGGCACGCCGGGCGGTATCGGGCAGTTCCTGTTCGGGTTCGCGCTGGCCGTGGCCGGCGGCTGGCTGCTCACGAATCAGGTCGTCGTCAGCGGCGGCTCGTGGGCGCTCTGGGGCTACAACACGTTCGGGCTTTCGCTGATCCCGTTCGTCCTTGGCATCGGGCTGCTGTTCTTCGACGGGCGCTCGGTGCCCGGATGGCTGCTGACGATCGCGGGTCTCGTCATCGTGATCGCCGGCGTCATCGTCAATCTGCGCGTGTATTTCCTGCAGACCAGCCTGTTCAACACGCTGCTGATGCTCGTGCTGCTGTTCGGCGGCATCGGGCTGATAGCGCGCTCGCTGCGCTCGCAGGGGCCGGTGTCGTCATGAGCCCTCGCACACGCCGCCTGTCGGCGCTCGCGCTTGCGGCGGTGCCGTTCGCCGCCTGGGCCTGGCCTGTGGCCGAACCGGCGCTGATCCGCCTGCCGTTTTTCGACGAATGCGACAGCATCGACGCGATTCCGATGCGCCAGCACGTCAACTACAACGTTGACATCCAGCCGATCTGGAGCGCGCGCTGCGCGAACTGCCATGTCGAACCCGAAGGCGGCAACGCGGCGGCCGACCTTTTTCTCGACCCGCCGAACTCCTGGTTCTTTCTCTACAACGAGCCGAGCAGCCAGGACCCCGAATTGATCCGTGTCGTGCCGAACCGCCCGTGGCAAAGCCTGCTGTTCACGAAGCTCAACTGCGACGTCGTCGACATCGGCGTGCGCATGCCGCGCGACCGCCAGCCGATTCCGATCGCCGAGCAGGCGCTCGTGCACGACTGGATACTCGCCGGCGCGCCGGAGACCGACGACGACACGATCTTCCGCGCGCGGTTCGAGCTTCGCGGGTGACGACAGGAAACGACTGAGAGGAGTGAGAAAAGAGTGGACGGGCCGGCTCCCGTACTCTTTTCTCACTCCTCTCCACGTCAAGGCATTCCTCCATGGATATGCAACTCGCCGGCAAGGTCGCCGTCGTCACCGGAGCGAGCCGCGGCATCGGCCGTTGCGTCGTCGAGGCGCTCGCGCGCGAAGGCGCACATGTCGTCGCGATCGCGCGTTCGGCCGCGAGCCTCGACGAACTCGTCGCCGGGCTGCCGGTACCGGGGATCGCGGTTGCGGCGGATCTGCGCGAGGCCGATGCGGCACAGCGCATCGTCGACGCGGCGCTCGCCACGTTCGGACGCCTTGACGTCCTCGTCAACAACGCCGGCGCGACCGTGCGCGGCGATTTTCTCGCGCTCGACGACGCGGCCTGGCAGGACGGTTTCGCCCTGAAGTTCTTCGGGGCCATGCGGCTGAGCCGTGCGGCCTGGCCGGCGCTGCAGGTCGCGCAGGGCGCGATCGTCAACGTCGTCGGCATCGGCGGGCGCACCGGCAGTGCCGAATTCACCGTGGGCGGCGCGGTCAACGCGGCGCTGTTGAATCTGACGAAAGCGCTGGCCGACCGCGGCGTCGCCGACGGCGTGCGCGTCAACGCGATCAATCCGAGTTCGATCGCGACGGATCGGCTCCAGGGGCGCGTGCGTGCGCTGGCCGGGGAACGCGGCATCGACGAAGACGCGGCCGCGCGCGAGATTGCGGCCACGCTGCGCGTCGCGCGCTTCGGCACGCCCGAGGAAATCGCCGCGGCTGTCGTGTTTCTCGCATCGCCGCGCGCGGCCTACTGCCAGGGCGCCGTGCTCGACGTCGACGGCGGGCAGACGCGCACGTTGTGACGACGAGGTTCTCGCCCGTCGTCACCTGACGCGACGTCGTTCTTTGCCTCAGCGCCAGAACGCACGACCGTCGACGACGGTGTGCGTGCGGCCGCCGACCCAGACCGTGCCGTCGGCCTCGATCCGGATGCCGATGCGCGCGTCGTGACCGATTTCGCGACCCTGGCTCACGCGGTAGCCGCGTGCGAGCGGGCCGTCGGGTTCGCCGGCGGCGATCCACGCGGCAATCAGGCCGTTCGCCGCGCCCGAAGCCGGGTCTTCGGCGATGCCGACGCCGGCCGGAAACGCGCGCACGGCGACCTCGTAATCGGACTGGTTGCAGCGCGCGAACACGCAGAGGCCGAGACTGTCGCTGGCCTTCGCCAGCCGCGCGATCGCGGCGTGGTCGGGCTGCCACTGGCGCAGCGTCGTCTCCTCGGCGAATTCGGCGATCCACCAGCGCCGGCCGCCCTCGACGAAGCCCGGCGGCAGCGCGCCGAGCGGTGTGCGATCGAGGATCGCGCGCACGAGCTTGGCATGCAGCACTTCAGGTTCGAGCGCGCGCGCGCGCGGGGCTTGCACCGACAGCAAGCGACCCTGTGCGTCGTGTGCGACATGGATCGGCAGCAGGCCGGCGCCGCATTCCTGCACGATCCGTTCGCTGTGATTCGCGACGAAGCCGGTTTCGAGCGCGGCATGCGCACTGCCGATCGTGGGATGCCCCGCGAATGCGATCTCGCGCTGTGGCGTGAAGATGCGGACGCGATAGCTCGCGTCGGGCTGCGTCGGCGGCAACAGGAACGTGGTCTCGACGAGGCCGGTCCATCTTGCGAAGCGCTGCATCGTCGCGTCGTTCCAGCCCGCGGCGCCGAGCACGACGCCGAGCGGATTGCCGCCGCCGGCGTGCTCGGCGAAGACGTCGAGTTGCAGATAGCGCACGGTGTCCATGCGGCCAGCGTAGCCGCACACCCCGGTCTCGCGCCAGCGCGAAAACGGCGCCGTTGCGGACTCAGGCGCCGGCGAGCGCGCGTTCGCGCAGGCCGCTGCGGAAACGCCGGCTGCACGGCAGCGTCGCCCCGTCCTTCAGGTGCAGCCGCGCGTCGCCGGTTTCCAGCGGTTCGATCATCGCGACCTGGTCGAGATTGACGATGTAGCTGCGGTGCACGCGCGCGAAGCGCTGCGGATCGAGTCGCGCCTCGATGCCGGCGATCGTGCTGCGCAGCGGATAGTCGCGTCCGCGGACATGGAGGTTCGCGTAGTTGCCGGCGGCCTGTATCCACTCGATGTCGTCGGCGGCGATCAGGAACTCGCGGCCGAGCTTGCGCACGAGAAAGCGCTCGGGTCGCTCCAGCGGTTCGACCGGCGGCCCGACGTCCGGGGCTTCGAGCAGGCGGGCCTCGCCCTGCAGGCGCAGGAGCAGGAACCGGTAGACATGGATCAGTGCGACGGTCGAGACGAACTCGCGGACGTCCTTCAGATATTCATAGCCGAGTTCGAGCGGCCAGTTGCCGAAGTCGTACTGCTCGCCCTGCGTCGCATAGGCGAGCTTGCGCAGCGCGACCATGCCGACCACATGCAGCAGCGACCAGACGATGCTGGCCGCGAGGTACCAGGGCAGGTGGCGGCGCCACGTGTCGTGATGCAGCGGAAAGCGGCGCGTGAATGCGACGACGGCCGGCACCAGCATAAGGATCACGAAGCCGCTGGACGTCTCCCAGACCGCGGGCTTCCACGGGGCGAAGTCCAGGTGCGAGCGCTGCACGTCCATCATGACGGTCAGGCTGTTGAACAGGGCATTGATCAGGAAGCCGAAGATCCAGAAGCCGATCTCGGCGCTGCGGCGCCAGGGCCGGTAGCGGGCCAGCCAGTTCGCGGTGTCGGTCATGCGCGGGATTCTACGGAGCGCCGCGCGGGGTCGCGCGCGATTCGTCCCCGCCGTCCGCCGCTCGTCCCAAACCGTGGTCGATCAAGCCCTTGGCGCGCGACGCCGGGACCGCGTCGCGTGAATCTCGGCGCACACTCTCGGAGAACCCATGAACCGCCGCCACGACATCGACGCCCTGCGCGTCATCGCTTTCGCGTTCCTGATCCTCTATCACGTCGGCATGCTCTACGTCGGCGAGTGGGGCTGGCACATCAAGAGCGCGTACACGTCCGACGCCCTGCAACTGCCCATGCTGTTCATGAACCGCTGGCGCATGGACCTGATATTTCTTATCTCGGGCATGGCCGCGGCCTTCGTGCTGAAGTCCGGCGAGACCGGCCGGTTCCTCGCGATGCGCAGCTGGCGCCTGCTGCTGCCGCTGACCTTCGGCATCGTCGCCGTCGTGCCGGTACAGCCCTATGTCCAGGGCGTGACCAACGGCGTCGTCGAACCGGGATTCTGGAACTTCCTTGCCGAGTACTACACCGCGAAGCGCTGGCCCGAGAACGCGTTCGACGGCTGGGAACACGGCTATACCTGGAACCATCTGTGGTATCTCGCCTATCTCTGGGTCTACACCCTGGTACTCGCCGCGCTGCTGCCGGCGCTTCACAGCGGCGGGGGCCGGCGCCTCGCCGACGGCTTCGGCAATCTGCGCGGCGTCGCGCTGCTCGTGTTGCCCGGGCTGCCGCTGCTCCTCTACAGCCTGACGCTGCAGCCGCATTTCCCCGAGCGCGGCGATTTCATCCACGACTGGTATCGCAACGCGGTCTATTTCACGGTGTTCGTCTACGGCTTCGTGATCGCGCGCCACGACGGCTTCTGGCGCGAAGCGCTGCGCCTGCGAAAGATCGCGCTGGCGTTCGCGCTGACCGCATTCGCCGTCTACGCGATCGCGCGGCACGATCTGCCCGACGAAATCCCGTACTGGCACGAAGTCGTGATCGTCACCTTGCGCAACCTCTACGTCTGGGCCGCGCTGCTCGCAATCCTCGGCTGGGCGCATGCATTGCTGAATCGCCCGTTCGCCTGGCTGCCGCGCGCGAACGAAGCCGTCTATCCCTGGTACATGCTGCACCAGAGCCTGATCGTGCTGATCGCGTACTGGCTCGTGCCGTTGAAGCTCGGCGGGTTCTGGGAAGGCGTGCTCGTCATCGCCGGAACGGTCGGCGGATGCTGGGTGCTGCACGAGTACGTGATCCGCCGCGTCGCGCTGCTGCGCCCGCTGTTCGGACTCAAGCCGCTCGGTGCCGCGCGCGAACCGTCGGCGTTGCGCATGGCGGCCTACGGCATCGTCCCGTTCGCGACGCTCGTGATCATCGTCGTGTCGCAGGGCTGAAGCGCGACGCTCAGCGTTTCTTCGCCGCCATCATTTCACGCAGGGCCGCGAACGGATTCGCGGTCGCTTCGGCGACCTTGGATTCACTCGTGTCGCCGGTGTGGTCGATGTAGCGCGAGTGCTCGTTGTCGTGGCAGTAGAGACAGAGCAGTTCCCAGTTGCTGCCGTCGGCCGGGTTGTCGTCGTGGTTGTGGTTGCGGTGATGCACCGTGAGTTCATGCAGGTTCGCGCGCGTGAACTCGCGCGCGCAGCGGCCGCAGATCCACGGATACATCTTGAGCGCGCGCTCGCGGTAGCCTTTTTCGCGTTCGGCGGCAGCGGCGCGCGCATCGGCAACGCGCCGGGCTGCGCGGCGCGGCCACAATGAGGCCGCCTGTCCATTTCCGCGGAGCATACGATGAAGCGCATTTACCCGGCAGCCCTGCTGGTCGTCACCCTGGCGTTCGCGCCGGCGCCGTTCGCGAAGGAGCGCGTCGAGCGGCCGCTGACCGCCGAAACGCGGACGCTGTTCGACGACCAGGCCGCCGCGATCCGCCAGCAGATGCAGCCCGGCGGCCACTACGAATTCGTGTCGACCGCCGAGCGCGCCGAGGTCGAGCAGAACCTCGACCGCATCGCCGCGGCGCTCGCGCAGCATCCCGACGTCACGACCTTCAGCGATGCCGACAAGGCCGCGCTGCTGCAGGCGCAGGAAAACGTCAACGCCGTGCTGACGCGCAACGACGGCCGCCGCCTGATCTGCCAGCGCGAGCGCTCGACCGGCTCGCATCTGGGCAAGGACAAGTGCCAGACCTTCGCCGAACGCGAACGCGCGCGCCGCAGCTCGGAATCCGAAGTGCGCCGGCTGCAGATGAAGGCGCCGACGTCGTCGGGACTGCCGAATGCGGCGGATCTGCGCAGGGGCGGGGGGAATTGAGAGCAGGGAATAGAGCGGGAGGGGTAGTAGCCAGAGGAAGCGCGCACCGTCCTCCAGTTACTAAACACTCACCTCTATTTTCTTCTGGCTCTACGCGAGCTGATCCTTCGCCCACGCCACATCCAGCGCTTCCATCGCATCGCGCGGCTTGAGCTTCGCGGCTTTCGCATAGGCTTCGGCGGCGGCGTCTTCCTGTTTGTCGCCGTGGAGCAGCAGCAGGCCGTTGCCATATTCGATCCAGGCGATCGGCGAATCGGCGGTGAGCTTGGTCGCTTCCTTCAAGTGCTTTTCGGCGGTCGCGGCGCTCGCGCCGTAGGTCAGCTTCGCGAGCATGCCGCCGACCTTGCCGACGATCTCGGCGTGGTAGAGGCCGAGCGCGGTCTGCGCTTCGGCGTGTTTCGGCGCGAGGTCGAGCGTCGCGTCAAGCGATTCCTTGACCTTGCCGGCGAGGCCCTGGGCGAGCGCCTTGGTGATCGAGATGCACTGGCTGTAGCGGCCGATCGCGAAGGCGCGGCGGTAGTGGCTGTTGGCTTCCTCGGGCAGCGCGGCGATCGCATCGTCGGCGAGTGCGGCCAGCGTTTCGTAGCGCGCGAGCTTTTCTTTCTCGGCATCGACGAGATACGTGGCGTGGATGCCGCCGGCCTTGATCGCGACCGAGGCGCCGAGCGCCTTCAGCGCCTTGCCCTGTTCGAACGCGGCTTCGAAGTCGCCGCGATGAAAGGCGCGCCAGGCCTCCTGCAGCGCGCTGGCCGAGGCTGCCGCGTCCTTGCCGAGCTTGGGATTGGCCTTGAACAGTTTTGCGACGTGCTTCTCGTCCGGAAACGGTTCCTGATCGCCCGCGTGCAGCACCTTCCAGGATTTCGCCAGCTTGTCGCCGGCGTAGTCGTACGCCTTGTCGGCGTGGGGAAATGCAGCCCAGCCCTTCTTCGCCATGGTCAGCTCTCCGTGAAGTCCGGCTAGCATTCCCGACTGCACGGAATCGCGCAACCGGCGGCTACACTTGCGTCCCGCCGGCGCGCCGCCACTGACGCGCTGCCGTCCCCGACTGCGAACGAGTGCCGAATGACTGCGAAAGCCGCCCAACGCGCCGCGGAGCTGCGTGCCGAACTGGCCGAACACAATTACCGCTATCACGTTCTCGACGACCCGAGCATTCCCGACGCGGAATACGACGCGCTGATGCGCGAACTCATCGCGCTCGAGACCGCGCATCCGGAGCTGCAGGTCGAGGATTCGCCGACGCTGCGCGTCGGCGCGTCCGGCTCGCGCGACTTCGCCGAGGTCGTGCACGAGATTCCGATGCTGTCGCTCGACAATGCGTTCGACGATGTGACGGCCGACGACGATGCCGGCCGCTTCGCCGCGATCGGCGACTTCGTGCGCCGCATCGAGACCAAGCTGGGCATTGCCGAGCCCGAGTTCTCGGTCGAACCCAAGCTCGACGGTCTGGCGATCAGTCTCGTCTACGAAAACGGCATATTCGTGCGCGGCGCGACGCGCGGCGACGGCACGAAAGGCGAGGACGTCACGGCGAACCTGCGCACGATCAAGACGATTCCGCTGCGCCTGCGCGGCAGCGGCTGGCCCGGGCGGCTCGACGTGCGCGGCGAGGTCTACATGCCGCGCGCGGCGTTCGACGCCTACAACGCACGGGCGCGCGAGAGCGGCGAAGACGCTCGCGAACCCGCGCAACGGCGCTGCCGGCAGCCTGCGCCAGAAGGATCCGCAGGAAACCGCGAAGCGGCCGCTCGCGTTCTATGCCTACGCCGTGCATCTGCCGGCCACGCCCGAGCAGAACCTCGGCGACCGCCACAGCGCGGCGCTCGCACAACTGCGCGAGTGGGGCTTTCCGGTTTCGCCCGAGGTCGACACGGCGCGCGGATTCGCCGGACTCGTCGCCTACTACCGCCGCATCGGCGAGCGACGCGACAGCCTGCCGTACGACATCGACGGCGTGGTCTACAAGCTCGACGACTATGCCGGACAGCGCCAGATGGGCTTCGTCTCGCGTGCGCCGCGCTGGGCCATCGCGCACAAGTTTCCGGCGCAGGAGCAGTCGACGGAACTGCTCGGCATCGACATCCAGATCGGCCGCACCGGAGCGGCAACGCCGGTCGCACGCCTCAAGCCCGTGCAGGTCGCCGGCGTCACCGTGAGCAACGTGACCCTGCACAACGCCGACCAGATCGCGCGCCTGGACGTGCGCATCGGCGATTGCGTCATCGTGCGCCGCGCCGGCGACGTGATTCCCGAGATCGTGAAAGTCGTGCTCGAACGCCGCCCGGCCGATGCGGCGCCCTGGCAGTTTCCGACGTTGTGCCCGGTCTGCGGCTCGGCGCTCGAGCGCGTACAGAAGCTCAAGAAGCAGACCAAGACCGAGACCGTCTACGAAGACAGCGTGGCCTGGGTCTGCAGCGGCGGCCTGTTCTGTCCGGCCCAGCGCAAGGAGGCACTTTTCCACTTTGCGGCGCGCCGCGCGATGGACATCGAAGGCCTCGGCGGCGAGATCATCGACGACATGGTCGAGCTGCCGTTCCTGCGCCGCGGGGACGCGACGCAGAGTCTGCGCAGTCCGGCCGAACTCTACGCGCTCGAACGCGACGACCTGACCGAACTGCGCAGGTTGTCGCAGGAGCGAAGCGGCAGCATTCCCGAAACGGTCAAGAAGGGCAAAGTCGCGACGCGCTGGGCCGAGAATCTTCTGGAGGCAATCGACAAGAGCCGCACGACGACGCTCGAACGTTTCCTGTTTGCGCTCGGCATCCGCGACGTCGGCGAGTCGACGGCCAAGGCGCTCGCGCGCTGGTTCGGCGGACTGGACGCGCTCATGGCCGCGTCAGTCGACGAACTGCGCGCGATCCCCGACGTCGGCCCCGTCGTCGCCGGTCACATCCATGCGTTCTTCGCCGAGGCGCACAACCGCGACGTCGTCGCCGCGCTGCGCGCGGCCGGCGTCCACTGGCCGGAGCACGCGCCGCAGCGCACCAGCGTCGGCGTGCTCGCCGGCAAGACCGTCGTCCTGACCGGTACGCTCGAAGCCATGAGCCGCGACGACGCCAAGGATCGCCTCGAAGCGCTCGGCGCCAAGGTCTCGGGCAGCGTCTCGAAGAAGACCGATTTCGTCGTCGCCGGGCCGGGTGCCGGTTCGAAACTGGAAAAAGCTGCGGAACTCGGCATCGAGGTCTGGGACGAGGCGCGGCTGCTGGCGTTTCTGGCGGAGCAGTAGTGGATCGCGCTCAAACGATGCGGCGCAACCCGACCGACGCCGAACGGCGGATCTGGAGTCGCCTGCGCCATGCGCAGCTCGGCGTGAAGTTCCGGCGTCAGCATGAGATCGCCGGAGACTTCGTCGATTTCGTTTGCCTCGAGCGTCATCTGGTCGTCGAAGTCGACGGTGGTCGGCATGCCGTCGATATGGCGTATGACGAGAAACGCAGCCGGCTGCTCGAATCGCTCGGATTCCGCGTGCTCAGGTTCTGGAACAACGACGTTCTCGCTCGGACGGACGATGTCATCGCCACCGTCGCCACTGCGCTCGCCGAACCTTCTCCCCCTCACCCCAACCCTCTCCCCCCACAACGCCGGGGGAGAGGGAGCAGCGCGTCGGTCGAGTCGCGCGCGAGCGCCGAACATCTCCCTCTCCGCCAAGCGGCGCTTGGGGAAGAGCGCTGGGGAGAAGAGGAGAACGCGCAGCGTGCAGCGCCGGTGGAGTTTCGCGGACCTCACGGAGGTTCGCGCCTCCGCGCCGCACTCTACCGCCTGCTCCGCGACTTCTTCTTCGCGCGCGACGTGCTCGAGGTCGAAACGCCGCTGCTGTCGCGGGCCGGCAATACCGATCCCAACATCGAGAGCTTCACGACGTCGTTCACCGGCCATCGCGACGCCGGGCCGCGCGAGCGGTGGCTGCGCACATCGCCGGAGTTTCCGTTGAAGCGGCTGCTCGCTGCAGGCATCGGCGACTGCTACGAACTCGGCCGTGTGTTCCGCAACGGCGAAGCGGGACGGCGGCACAATCCCGAATTCACGATGCTCGAGTGGTATCGCGTCGGCATGGATCATCGCGCGCTGATGGACGAGACCTGCGCCCTCGTCGATGCGGCGCTCGCGTTGCGCGGACGGCGGGCGCAGGTGCGGCGCAGCACCTACCGCGACCTGTTTCTCGACGAACTCGGCCTCGATCCGTTCGCGGCGAGCGAAACGGAACTTGCCGCGCCGCTCGCCGAGTTCGGCATCGACCCGGCCGGCCTCGTGCGCG
>CAMLLF010000047.1 GCA_946480705.1 uncultured Lysobacteraceae bacterium
GCTTGGGCCGGGCGGAGGGATGGTCCTCGAGAACGTCTACATCCCGGCGGGCGGCGACGTTCCCGACCGCGCCCAGAACCCGAAGTTCGGCCAGAAGCTCGATTTCCTCGAGCGGATGGCGCGCTGGGCCGAAGCGGTCGAGCGGCCGGCCGTCGACGATGAGCTGGCCCTTGCTCATGACGATGATTCCGGGCTTGCCGCCTTCGTGGCGAAAGGTCAGGCCGGATTTGTCCAGCGTGACGTCGTAGTCGCTGTCCAGGCCGCAGGAGTCGATGCTGTGGCTGCGCGCCTGCGCGGCGAACGTCAGACCCAGACTCAGAGCGGCGGCGAGCAGCAGGCGTTTCATGGCGGTTCCTCGGCTTTTCGTGGGGACGCGTCGCGGCGTCCGGGCTGTGGCGGCTTCGATGCGGATTCTCGCGCCAGGGTTGCAAGGCATGCATCGGCCGGGCGGCAGCATGACTTTCGGCAGGGACCGCGGCGCAGTCCGGCGAATGCGGGAAGCGATCGGAAAGAGTATCGAGAAGTGAGAAACGAGCAGGAGTGTTGCGTTGCCCGACTTACTCCGGCATCCGTCTCGCGTTTCCCGACATCGCGTCATCGCATGCGACCGGCCGCGGAGCGGCCTGTATGCTGGCGCGCCATCCCACGGAGCGTCCCATGTATACCCTGTACTACTCGCCCGGCGCGGCCAGCCTGCTGCCGCATCTGCTGCTCATCGAAATCGGCGCGCCGCATGAACTCAAGCGCGTGGATACCGCCGCCGGCGAACAGCGCGGCGCGGAATATCTGCGACTCAATCCGAACGGCGTCGTGCCGACGATGATCGTCGACGGTCGCCCTTGCGCGGAGACGGCCGCACTCGTGCTGCTGCTCTGCGAACGGCATCCGGAAGCCGGACTCGCGCCCGCCGTCGACGCGCCGGATCGCGCCGCATTCCTGCAGGGCATTCTGTACCTTGCCAACACACTGCAGCCGGCGTTCCGGCTCTGGTTCTATCCGGGCGACGCCGGCAATGTCGATCACGCGGCGCTGAAGGACGGCCTGCGCGTTCGGATCGAGAAATGCTTCGACCAGCTCGCGGCCCAGCTCGCCGACGGGCGCACGTATCTCCTCGGCGAAACGCCGAGCGCACTCGACTTCTACGCGACGATGCTGATGCGCTGGTCGCGCAACATGCCCAGGCCCGCAACGCAATGGCCTGCGCTGAAGGCGCTCGCCGACCGCATCCGCGCGCGACCGAGCTGGCAGCGGCTGTACGAAGTCGAAGGACTGACGGAGTGGGTCTAGGCTTCGGCGTGCGGCGCAACGGTTTCCTCGCGCCGCTTTAACAATTCCCGCTTGTCCATTCCCGATTTCCGCCGCACCAAAGACATCGGCTAAACAACTGCATCGATAACCTCGCGGCGGTCCATCGAGGAACGCCGCTCATGACATCGTTCGACGAAGCGCAGTTATTGATCCGCCTGCTTCGCGAAGGCCGCGAGTATTACGCCTTCGCGCGGGACGAAACGCGCGATCCGGAAATCACCGAAGTGTTCGCGCTGGCGGTCAAGGCTCGCACCGATCTGCTCGACGACCTCGTCGCGACCCGGCTGCTGTTCCAGACTTCCCCGGCGCATCCGACGCGGGTGCTGTCGGCCGACCTCGGCTACGAGGAGCTGCGGCACCAGTTCGACCCGCTGCATCCGCTCGCTCATGCGGCCGCGCTGCACGAACGCGAGCGTCGGGTCGTGCATCTGATGGACGACCTGTTCGAGGCCGACAGCTCGGAAAAGCTGCATGCGGCCATGAGTGCGCACTACGCGCAATTTACTGAAGTGGAAGATTGCCTGGCGCGCTGGAGCCAGCCGTACCAGGCGGCCGTCGCCTGAGCCGCGCGGCTCAGTCGCCGAAATCGAGCGCCACCGCGAGCGGCCGCGCCGACAGGTCGATGCGCGGATTGTCGCGCCGCCACTCCCGCTTGTCGGGCAGCCGCAGGATGTCGCGCTCATCGGCGGCATAGCGCAGCACGCCCGAACTCAGATGGACCGTCGCGCGCGCGTCGGTGCCGGGCGCGAACCGGATCAGCAGCCCCTGCGGTCCCGTTGCGATGAGGCGATCGAGCAGGTCGCGCTCGGACAGCCGCGCGGCGTAGTCGGCCGCCATCTGCGTGTACATCGAATAGGCGAACGACTGCGGCGGCGCGTCGGCGGCAAGTGCCGGCAGCGCGAGGATTCCGAACAGGACCGGCAGAAAGCGCACGACGAGACTCCCGGCGAACGATGCCGGGCGACGCTAGCAAGGCGCGCCTGAACCCAGGTTGGCGGAGGCGGCGCGGGCAGGCCGGACGTATCAGGCCGGACGTATCTGACCGCAGCGCTCAGCCGACGGAACGGAATGTCACGACGAGCACGTCGCGAAACGCCGGCTGGTCCGGATCGACGGCTTGCACCGGCGTGACGCCGTGGCAGACGCGCGCATCGTCGACGAGCGCCGCGTCGAACGGCGCGGTCAGCGTGAAGCGGCCCAGCAGTTCGCCGTCCGGCCGATGGATCGTCGTCGTGCCGCTCGCGATGTTCGTGCGCGCGATCAGCAGCACGAGCACGTAGTCGACGCCGTCGCGATGCACGCCCTCGGGCGTGGGCAGGCCCTGCTCGCCGGGACGCGCCTCGATGCGGAATTGATGCGTTTCGACGTGCCACGTCGAAACCGACGGCGCGAGCGCGCCGAACAGATCGCGGCAGTAGCGCAGCACCGTGGGCAGGCTCTGCCCCGAGTCCCAGCACGCATCGACCGGCTCGAACCAGCGCTCGATGCCGCCGTGCAGCGCGTTGTACTCGAGCGCCTGATAGTGCGGCCGGTGCGCTTCGCGGCGGATGCCGGCCGCGTCGGCGGCGTACACGGCGTGACGCCGGCGGCGGTAGCGGCCCTGGTCGGCCATGTAGGTGTCGACGGCGAGATCGTTCCAGCTCGCGGCGAATGCGGGCCAGTCGTCCAGTGCGCCGGCACGGGACAATTCTGTCTTCATCGTCGCGCCGTCGACGAAGGCGAAGCCGACGCGGCGCAGTGCCGGTTCTATCGTCGGCAGCAGTGCGGAAGCCAATTCCTCGGTATTCATCGGCTGACGGTAGCAGAGCGCGCGCGCGGCGCGATGGTCGATCGTCATATGCGCCGGGGCCGCGCGGAAGCATGGCCCTCCTAAGGGCGCCGCGAATGGTTCCTGCTGCCCTGTTCCGTAAATACGTCAAAAAAATTCCGGATGGGTTTCGTCGCGGGACCGGGGCGCGAGGCGCCGCAGCGGCGCTACGGCAACGAGGTGCGACGACGTAGCGCGGCGAAAGACACGGGAATCGCTCGACAGTTATTTACGGAACAGGACGCTAGCGCCCGGCGCTGGCCTTGAGTGCGCTGCGGCTGCCGAGGCAGCGCGCGAGATTCGCGCGCGCGGCGCCGTCGCAGCGCTCGTGGAACCAGTCCGAAACATAGATGCGCGGCGACGCGAGCAGCCCGCGCAGGAAGCGCCGGCGATAGTGCCGGAACATCCAGGCGGGCAGCTTGCCGCGGTATTCCTGCGCGATCGCCGTGTCATAGGCGTCAAAGCGCGCGGGCTCGGCCGCGAGTATCGCCATGTCGCAATCGAGGAACAGCGCCGCGTCGCGGTCGACGGCTTCGCCGCCCCAGTGGCCGTGGCGCGCGGTCATGCGGATCAGTTCGGCGACGCGCGCCGCATCGACGCCGGCGTCGGGAAGCCAGCGCGCGATCGCGGCCTGCGCGAGTTCGGCGCTGCGCGCCTCGTTGTCCTTGCGGCCGGCTTCGTAGATCGCATCGTGATAGAGCAGCGCGAGAAACACCTCGGCCGGCCGGTCCCACCCCGGCCCTTCGGCGACCGCGTCGAACCAGCCGAGCACTTCGCGCACATGGGCGAAATCGTGATAAGCGCGCGGCGGCGTGGCATAGCAGGCGCGCACCTCGTCGAGCAGTCCGGACGGCAGCGGCAGCGGTGCCGGAAATTCGGATTCGGAACGGCGATTCATGACAACCCAACTCGTGGCCCATGCCGGCGTCGACGGCGATTGCAACACTGGCACAGATGCCCGCCTACTTTCATCCCCGCCTGCAGGAAACCCGCCGCGTCGCGGCGAACCGCCTGCGCCGCCTGCTGCGGTTCTGGCCGCAGACGCTGTTCCATCTCGTCGCCTGGTCGGCGCTGCTCGCGCTGATCGGCGCCGGCGTCGCGCGCATCGACGGCGACCGCATCGGCCTCGTGCTGCGCCTGCTCGCGCAGCAGCCGTTCGTGATCGCGCTCGCGTTCGCAGCCTTCGGTTTCGCGATGTGCCGCAGCGCGACGCTCGCGCTGCTGACCGAACTGCGCCTGGGCTGGTGGGGCGCCGCACCCGTGCCCGAACGCGCGACGCGACGCAGCCTGCATCTGAACGCGATCCTGCTGACCGTGTTCGGCAATGTCGTGATCCTGTTCGTACTCGGCGGCATCGTGCTGCTGTCGCGCCGCTCGACGCCGTGGTTCGCGCCGATCTTCGCGGCCGCCAGCGTCGGCTTCTGGCTCGGCAGCGGGGCCGGCTATCTCGTCGTGCGCCGGCTCGGCAAGCTAAGGCAGGCGCGCGTCGCGCAGACCCATTCGAGCGCGGCGCTGTTGCCGCTGCCGATGCTCGATCATCCGCAGTTGCGCAATCTGCCGGACTGGCAGCGCCGCGAAACCGTGCGGCGCTGGCGCTCGGGCGGCCGCAACTGGCAGTTCATCGCGCTCGGCATCCTCGTGCCGATGGGCATGCCGCTGCTGCCGCTGGGCGGACTGCTGCTGCTCGGCGCCGCGTTGATCTGGTACGGCCTCGCGTTGCGGTCGAGCGAGGACACGCTCGTGCGCGCGACGCAGTTGTTCGCCGCGCTGCCGCTGCCGTTCGCGCGCTTCGCCGCGGGCACGCTGCGCTACCCGCTGTTCGCCTGGGCCTGCACGAGCGTGTTCGGCGCGCTCGGACTGCTGCTGCAGTCGGCGAAGTGGCCGGTCGTCGTCGCGTTCGTCGCGACGATCGGCCTCGGCGGCCTGTTGTCGCTGTGCCTGAGCTGGCGCTATCGCCATCGCCCGCACCTGGCGCGCGTGCGCGCGAGCGCGGAAGTCGCACTGTTGCTGCTGCTCGGCTACCAGTTCCCGTTCCTTGCGCCGCCGCTCGCCGCGGCGCTCGCGGCGCGCCACTACTACGTTGCCCGGAGTCTCGCTTGATGCCCGCTTTGGAAATCGCCGGCCTCGTTCATGCCTATGGCCCGCAGCGCGTGCTCGACGGCGTGGATCTCGTGCTGCGGCCCGGCGAGTTCGCCGCGCTGATCGGCCCGAATGGTTCGGGCAAGACCACGCTGCTGCGCTGCCTCGCCGGAATCCTGCAGCCGCAGCAGGGCCGCATCGCGATCGCCGGCGCCGAGATGGGCAGCGATGCGCTCGCGGCGAAGCAGCGCCTGGGCTTCGCCGTCGATCCGACGCTGCTGCCACTGCTGCTGACCGGGCGCCAGTGTCTCGAACTGTTCGCCGGCGCGCGCGGCCTCGACCGCATTCCGTCGGCGACGCTCGAACTCGCCGAAGCGCTCGCGTTCGCGCGCTGGCTCGACCACGAGGTGCAGGCGTATTCGCTCGGCACGCGGCAGAAACTCGGCATTCTGCTCGGACTCATCGGCGAGCCGCCGCTGATCGTGCTCGACGAACCCATGAACGGCCTCGATCCGCTGAGCGCGTTCGCGCTCAAGCAGCATCTCGTGAAACTCACGCGCGAACACGGCTGCGCCGTGCTGCTCGCCACGCACGCGCTCGAAGTCGCCGAGCGCTTCATTGACCGCTGCGTGCTGCTGCTCGGCGGCAAACTCGTGCAGGACTGGGACACTGCCGCCCTCGACGCGATCCGCCACGACCCGGACACGTCGCTCGAACAGGTCATGGTCGAGGCGCTGCAGCGTTTCGGCGTCACGCCGACCGACTAAAAAAGGGAAAATAGGGATTAGTGGATAGAACCTGGAGAAAGCGCCCGGCGCGTTCTCCAGTTCCTGCCGGCTCACCTCTGCTTCCCCGCTCTTCAGCGCGACGCCGGGGCAGCAAAAATCCCGGTTTTCCCTGCGACTCGCTCCGCTCCCCTCTTTCCGGTCGTCACGGCACTGCGCACGACCGCTCCGCCGGCGAGTTCACGAAACCATCGAAGAAGATCCGGTCGCAGACATAGGCTACGGCCGTGCCGGTGCCGGCGCCGCTCGACGCCGGTCCGCCGAGCACGACCATGTTGCGCGACATGGCGATGGATCGGCCGAGGTTGACGTTGCCCAGGCCCGGAAACCGCAGGTCCTCGCGCCACGGCCAGTCGACGAGGCTCGGCAGCACGCGGCGCTCGAACACGTAGCCGCGGCCTTCGTCGAGCACCGTGTCGTTGCGCGCGCGGCCGTCCGCGCCGACGACGACGCGGTCGCCGTCGACACCGACGGCGATGCCGAAGCGATCGCCCGTTGCCGCGTCGGGATGCTGGATCAGCGCCTCGAATGCGTAGGTGCCCTCGCCGACGAGTCGCGAATAGATGAACGCACCGCCGCCCGGCGTGCCGTCCACGGCGCGGCCCGGCGCACCGAGCACGATGTAGCCGTTGACGTCGGACGAATCGCGGTCGATCGCGACGCTGGTTCCCATGGCGTCCGCAATGCCCGGCGTCGTATTGGCGAACTGCTGCTCGAAGTCCCAGGTCGTGCCGAGCGTCGTGCGTTGATACAGATACGCGCGCCCGGCCAGACCGAAGCCGCCGCTGTTGACGTACGTCGGCGCGCCGACGAGCAGCGAACGCGACCCGGTCAGCGGCGAACCGCCGGAGGTCGCGGCGATCGCGAGCGCCTGCCCGAAACGCGAGCCGGCCGGCGATTCCGGACCGAACAGCACTTGGTCCCAGACGACGGCGCTGCCGTCGAAGCGTCCGGTCGCGACGGCGCCGCGTTCGACGCCGTTGGCGCTGCTGCGAGCCAGCGGCGCGCCGATCGCGACGAAGCTGCCGCTCAGCGCGACCGCCGAGCCGATGCCGAGTTCTTCGTCGGCCGCGCTGATGATCGCGGGATAGAGCTTGTAGAACGTCGCCGGCAGCGTCGGTTCCTGCAAGTCGACGAGGTAGGCCTTGGAGCGGCCGTCGCTGCAACCCGGGCAGCCGATCAGCACGCGATTGCCCGACACCGACACGGACGTGCCGAATCGTGCGTTGGTCTGCGGCGTCTCGCCGGTCAGCACGGCGAGCCTGAGCCACTGCAGCGAACGCCACTCGCCGTTGCCCCAGCGAAAGATCGCGACGAGACCCGAATTCGTCGAACCGCCGTCGTCATAGCCCGGCATGCCGACGGCCAGCCATTCGCCGTCGCGCGAGACGCTGGCGCCCGCCTCGTAGGCCAGGCTCGGCGCAGCGAGCGTCGGCGACAGATATTCATAGATCGGCAGGCTTTGCGCGGTTGCCGTCACCGCACCGGACACGAGCGCGGTCGCGGCGAGCGCGCGCGCAGCGGATACGAACATTCGCATGTCTCCTCCCAGGCAGGCCCCCCTGCAGCGGAAGAAACGCGCCTTCCGCCGCAATGCGAACAGACGTCGCCGACGCGTGTTTCGCTGTCGTTCACGGCAGCGCGCACGACCGCGTTGCCGCAGCGCCGTCGAAGCCGTGCACGAAGATCGCGTCGCAGATGTAGACGGTGACGACGCCGGAGCCGTCGAGCGCGAGGTACGGCGCGCCGAGCACGACCATTTTCCGGGACATGGTCAGCGCGCGGCCGATGCCGACGTTGCCGGCGCCCGGGAAATTGAGGTCCTGACGCCAGGGCCAGCCGGCGTTGCCCAGCAGCACGAAGCGCTCGAACACATAGCCGCGCCCCTCGTCGGTCGCCGCGTTCTGCGCGCGTCCGTCCGCACCGACGACGAGCCGCGTGCCGTCGATGCCGACGGCGATGCCGAAGCGGTCGCCCGATTCCGCGTCGGGATGCTGGACCAGTTTCTCGAACGTATACGTGCTCTCGCCGACCGCGCGCCGATAGACGAACACGCCGCCGCCCGGCGTGCCGTCGACGCTGCGGCCCGGCGCGCCGAGCACGACATAGCCGTCGACCTCGGTCGACGCGCGATCGAGCGCGACGCTCGTCGCCATCGCATCGGTCGCCCCGGGTGTCGCGTTCTCGAACTGCTGCCGGAAGTCCCAGCCCGGTACGAAATGGCTGCGCTGATACAGATAGGCGCTGCCTGCGACGCCGCTGCCGGTGTTGTAGGCGGGCGCACCGATCAGCAGCGAGTAGTTCCCGCCGAGCGGCGTGCCCGACGCTGTCGAGGCGAGCGCGAGCGAACGGCCGAAACGCGAGCCGTCGGGCGACTCGGGCCCGAACAGCACGTCTTCCCAGATCACCGTCGTACCGTCGAAGCGGCCGGTCGCGACCGAGCCGCGCTCCACGCCGCCCGACGAACTGCGTCCGCGCGGCGCGCCGATCGCGACGATGCTGCCGTTGAGCGCGACGGCCGAGCCGATGCCGAAGGCGAAGTCGGGCTCGCTGATGATGGCGGGATACAATTTATAAAATGTCGGCGGCTGCGTGGTTTCGTCGAGGTCGACGAGATAGGCCTTGGCGCGGCCGTCGCGGCAATTCGGGCAGCCGATCAGCACGCGGTCGCCCGATACCGAGACCGCGGCGCCGAAGCGCGCGCTGACCAGCGCCGACTCGCCGGTCAGCGTGCTGAGCTGCAGCCAGCGGATGAGCCGCCATTTGCCCGCGAGCCAGCGGAAAATGCCGACGCGGCCCGAGTCGATCATGTCGCCGTCGTCGTAGCCCGGTGCGCCGACCGCCAGCCAGCCGCCGTCGTGCGACACGGCCGATCCGGACCAGTCGCCCGCTGCGCCGGGAGCCATTCCCGGCGACTGATAGAGGTAGATCGGCGGCGTCTGTGCGACTGCGGCTCCGGCACACAGGACGAGCGCGGCCACGGCGACGGCCCGCGCAACGAAAGTGGAAATGCGCATGTTTCCTCCACTGCAGGTCCCCTGCAGCGGAATGGAACGCCGCTGCGCGGCGATGCGAACATGGCCGCGGGAGCCGGAACGCAGAAAACACGAAGCGGGCAAGCAGGAACTCGGGCGCGCGCGCCGCGGTTCCTGCCCGCCAATCGCCAGTTCCGAACTACCGGATCTCGCAGAAGCAGTAGGCGAACACGTTCGGCTTACCGTCCTGCACGGTACGCAGGAGACGAAGCGGACGCTGCAGATCGGCGTCGCGCAGCAGGCTCGTTTCCGGGCGCAGCCATTCGATCTTCGCGAGCGCGCGGGCGCTCGCGTTGTCGCTCATGTTGAGCAGGAACTGCTCGAATGCGCCCGGCGTCTTTTCGATGTAGCGCGTCTGGAATTCGGTTCCGAGCTTGGCGCGTTCGGCCGCGGCGGCCACCGCGGCGTCGAGTCCGCCGAGCTTGTCGACGAGCCCGCGTTCGAGCGCCTGCCGGCCGCTCCAGACGCGACCTCGTGCGACCTGGTCGATGTCCGTCGGCTCCTTGCCGCGTGCCGCGGCGACGCGGCCGATGAAGTCGCGATAGCCCTTGTCGATGACGGACTGGATGACCTTCGCGACCGACGGATCGAGCGGCAGCCGCGGATCGAGCGCGCCGGCCAGCGGCGTCGTGCCGACGCCGTCGGTGTGCACGCCGATCTTTTCGAGCGTCTCGGGAATGCTGACGAACAGACCGAAGATGCCGATCGAGCCGGTGATCGTCGCGGGCTGCGCGAAGATCTCGTCGGCATCCATCGAGATCCAGTAGCCGCCCGACGCGGCGACGTCGCCCATCGACGCGATCACGGGTTTTCCGGCCTGCTTGATGAGCTCGACTTCGCGGCGGATCTGCTCGGACGCGAACACTTCGCCACCCGGCGAATTCACGCGCAGCACGACGGCCTTGACGTTGTCGTCCTCGCGCGCCTCGCGCAGCAGCTGCGCCGTCGATTCGCCGCCGACCGTGCCCGGGCTCTGCTCGCCGCCGACGATCTCGCCTTCGGCAACGACCACGGCGACCGACGCGCGCAGATCCGGCAGCGCCGCGCTGCGCGCGAGTGCCTGGTAGTCGCTCCAGTGCACCTGGCGGAAGGTGTGTTTCTCCTTGTCGGCCACGCCCTTGGCGATGAGGATCTCGCGCGCCTGATCGCGCGTCGCGAGCTGGTCGACGAGCTGCGAGGTCAGCGCGATCTTCGCGAGATCGCCCTGCGCGTCCTCGATCGCTTCGGGCAGGATCTCGATGCCGTTCTGGATCGCTTTCGGTTCGAGCTTGCGGCGGCCGCCGACGTCGCCGAGCCAGGTCTGCCAGAGACCGTCGAGCCAGAAGCGGTCGGCTTCGCGCGCTTCGCTCGACGCGCGATTGAGAATGTAGGGTTCCGCCGCCGACTTGAACTCGCCGACGCGAAACAGGTGCACCTGCACGGCGAGCTTGTCGAGCAGATCCTTGTAGTAGCCGCGATAGCTCGCGAAGCCGTTCAGCAGCACGGCGCCGTCGGGATGCAGCAGGATCTGGTCGGCGTGCGTGGCGAGGAAATACGGCATCTGCGTCATGCCGTCGGACACCGCGATGACTTCCTTTCCGGTTGCGCGGAAGCGTTCGAGCGCGGCGCCGATCTCGGTCAGCGAGGCCATTCCCGCGCCGCGCAGTTCGTCGACGATCAGCACGATGCGTTCGATGTTCGTGTCGTTGCCGGCGCGCCTGATGACCTCGAGCACGTCGCGCAGCTGGATCTCGTTGCTCTTGTTGCCGAGCATGCGCTCGAGCGCGCGCGAGCCGGCGTCGGTGCGGTACTGCTCGACGAGCTCGCCCTTGAGATCGAGCACCAGCGCGGTGCGCGGCTCGATGACCGGCGCCTTCGCCGACAGCGCGAGCAGCACGATGAGCAGGATGAACAGGAAGATCAGGTTCAGCACGAGCCGGCGCGTGAAATTGATCGCGTCCCAGATGGCGCCGAAGAACCGGCGCAGCGCGCCGGGCTTACGCTCCGTCATTGCTTTACTCCAGCTTGCGGATTGAGCTGCGGCGCCGGAACGGCGCCGCTCAGTGGCTATTGTGGCCCGGATTGGCGACGGATTGAGCAACCGCGAGTGTCGCGCCCTGCCAGCGCCCGCGCGCGGCCTGGCGGCGGAACCGCAGGAACAGCAATACGGCCGCGACCGACAGCCCCGCAATCAGGCCCATCCACATGCCGCGCGCGCCGAAGCCGGCGCGGAACGCGAGAAACCAGCCGACCGGCATACCGACGCCCCAGTACGCGAGCACGGTGACGAACATCGGCACGCGCGTGTCCTTGAGCCCGCGCAGCGCGCCGTTGGAAGCGACCTGGATGCCGTCGGAAAACTGGAACAGGCCGGCGAGCACGAGCAGTTGCGCGGCGAGCGCGATGACCGCGGCGTCGCTCGTATACAACGATGCGATGGCGCGCGGCGCCAGCAGCATCGCGCCTGCGGAAACGAACTGCGTCGCGACGCAGAGCGCGATCCCGGCATAGCCGGCGTAGCGCACGCCGCGCTCGTCGCCGCGGCCGACCGCGTTGCCCACGCGCACGGTGATCGCCAGCGCGAGGCCCAGCGGCACCATGAAGCAGACGGCGGATGCGTTCAGCGCGATCTGGTGGCTCGACGCCGTGGTCTCGCCGAAGCCGGCGATCGGCGTGA
>CAMLLF010000048.1 GCA_946480705.1 uncultured Lysobacteraceae bacterium
GTGCTGGTCGGCTCGATGCGTCCGTCGACCGCGATCTCGGCCGACGGTCCGATCAACCTGTACAACGCCGTGCTGCTGGCGGAAGACGGCAAGGTCGTCGCGCGCACGATGAACACGCGCTGGCGGAGCGGCATATGCGGCCCGCTCGCATAGAGCAGCGAGAACGGCCGCGACCGGCCGCCGAATTCGCCGAGCACCTCGACGAGATCGCCGCGCGCGAGGTCGTCCTCGACGATGAAGCGATAGGTCTGCAGCAGCCCGCCGCCGTGGCGCGCGAGCGTCACCGCGGCGAGCAGGTGTTCGGCGCAGGCGAATCCGCCGCGAGTCGCGATTTCCACATCGCTGTCTTTGTCGCGAAACAGCCACGGAATCGGCTGGCCGTTGCGCGGCAGCAGGAACTGCACGCAGTCGTGCGCGGCGAGGTCGGCCGGCGTGCGCGGCGTGCCGGCGCGCGCGAGATAGGCCGGCGTGGCGACGACGACGAGTTCCGCGTCGAGGAGCTTGCGCGCGACGACGTTCGAATCGGGCGGGGTGCGCGCGCGCACGACGAGGTCGTAGCCGTCGGCGGTCAGGTCGACGTTGCGGTCGCTGACGTGGACGTCGAGCTGCACTTCCGGATAGCGCGCGCGAAACGCGGGCAGCAGCGGCAGGATGCGATGGTTGCCGAGCGGGGTCGGCAGGCTGATGCGCAGCGTGCCCGACGGCACGCGCTGCCGGCCGCCGAGTTCGCGTTCGGCGTCGATGAGCTGGTTCAGCGCCTGCCGGCATTGCTCGTAGTACGCGCGGCCCGCGTCGGTCAGGTGCACCCGTCGCGTCGTGCGCGCGAACAGCCGCACGCCGAGGCGCTGTTCGAGCCGGCCGATCGCGCGGCTCACCGCGGGCGGCGTCAGTCCGGCCGCGGTGGCGGCGGCGGTGAAGCTCGCCTGCTCGGCGCTGAGGCAGAACAGCTCGATGCTGCCGAGCATGAGGTCGTCGAACTGCCGGCCCATTGATTACATCGCCGCAAGAATGAAGTGCATGATGCCGTATTCGTCGCCGCGCACGCACGTATTAGGCTGCGCCCTCCGTCTTCATGGAGCCGCTCATGTCCTGGACTGAAACCGATTTCACGCGCCGCCTCGGCCTGCGTCTGCCGATCGTGCAGGGGCCGTTCGGCGGCGGTCTGTCGGCGGTCGATCTCGCGGTCGCGGTCAGCGAAGGCGGCGGCCTCGGTTCGTTCGGCGTGCATCACCTCGACGGCGCCGGTATCCGCGAGATCGCCTCCGCGATTCGCGCGCGCACCGCGCGGCCGTTCAATCTGAACCTCTGGATCCCGTTCCGGGGCAGCGACGAACTCAGCGCCGACACGGCGACGTTCGACGCGTGGCTTGCGCCGCTGCGCGGCTTTTTCGACGAGCTCGGCGTTGCGCTCCCGACACCGCCGGAGCGCTACGCACCGGCCTACGCCGAGCAGATCGACGCGGTCCTCGACGCGCGGCCCGCGGTATTCAGCTTCGTCTACGGCATCCCGTCGGCCGAAGTGCTTGCGCGCTGCCGCGAACTCGACATCGTCACGCTCGGCGCGGCGACCACGCCGGCCGAAGCGCGCGCGCTGGCCGCGGCCGGTGTCGACGCCGTCGTCGCGACCGGCATGGAAGCCGGCGGCCATCGCGTGTCGTTCCTGCGCGACGCCGAGCAGGTGCTGACCGGCGGCCTTGCGCTCGTGCCGCAGGTCGCCGACGCCGTGGACCTTCCGGTCGTGGCCGCCGGCGGCATCGCCGACGGTCGCGGCATTGCCGCGGCGCTGACGCTCGGCGCGCAGGCCGTGCAGATCGGCACCGGCTTTCTCGCCTGCCGCGAATCCGGTACGCACGATGCGCACCGCATGGCGCTGCTCGGTCCCGCGGCGGAGGACACCGGCCTCACGCGTGCGTTCAGCGGCCGCCTTGCGCGCGGCATCCGCAACCGTTTCATGCAGGAAATCGGCGCCGGGCCGCTCGCGCCGTATCCGGCGCAAGGCTGGCTCAGCGGCCGGCTGCGCGCCGCGGCCATCGCGCAGGAACGCACCGACCTCATGTCGCTGTGGTGCGGCCAGGCCGCGCCGCTGCTCGGCCGCAGCGGGTCCGGCGCGATTCCGGCCGCTGCCGGCTATCTGCAGCGGCTCGTCGCGGAAACCGACCGAGCCTTCGCCCGGCACGGGCCGCGTTGACACGACCGCGACGTTCGTTGCTTCGAAATACCTGTTGCGTTGCAGACGGAATTCGGTTCATTTCGCACGAAGCAACAACGTCGCACTTGCCGCGCCGCGCCGGTTGCGCATAAGTTCCGTCTCCAGCGGTACGGACCGACGCGGCAACATGCCCGCACCGGGGAGCGGACGGACCGGACGGAGGGGAGCATGGCGCACGAGGGCAGTCTGGTCTGTGTGGGCCTGGGCATGACGTTGGGCTCGCATCTGAGCCCGCTTGCACGCAGCCATATCGAACAGGCCGATGTCGTTTTCGCCGGCGTTTCCGACGGCGTGGTCGAACTCTGGCTGCAGGGCATGCATCGCGACGTGCGCAGTCTGCAGCCGTATTACCGCGAAGGCATGTCGCGGCTGCGCACGTACGAGCGCATGGTCGAGGCCATGCTGACCGAGGTCCGCGCCGGCAAGAAGGTCGTCGGCGCGTTCTACGGGCATCCCGGCGTGTTCGCGCTGCCGCCGCATCGCGCGATCGCACAGGCGCGCGCCGAGGGCTACGCGGCGCACATGGACCCGGGCATCTCGGCCGAGGACTGCCTGTATGCCGACCTCGGCATCGATCCGGGCCGCGTCGGCTGCCAGCACTTCGAAGCGAGCCAGTTCATGTTCTACCGGCGCCGCGTCGACACGTCCGCCTACCTCGTACTGTGGCAGGTCGGCATCGCCGGCGACCGCTCGCTCGCGCGGTTCTCCACGCCGTCGCAGTACCGCGAGGTGCTCGTCGACGTGCTGGCGCAGGACTATCCGCGCGACCACCCCGCGATCATCTACAAGGTCGCGACGCTGCCGATCCACGCGCCGCGCATCGACCACACGACGATCGCGGGTCTCGTCGACGCCGACATCGACCTGCATGCGACCGTCGTGCTGCCGCCCGCGCGCGAACTCGAACCGAACCGGGACGTGCTGCGCCGGCTCGGCGAACTCGATCAGGCGCTGGGCTACGCATGAGCGCCGCCGGCGCGATCGCGTTCGAAACGCAGCGGCTGCTGCTGCGCCCGCTCGGCGACGGCGACGAAACCTTCTATTGCGACATCTACGGCGATGCGGAAATCCTGCGTCACGTCGGTCCGCCGCTCACGCCGGAACGCGCGCGGCGCAGCTTCGTCGCGGCGCTGCGCCATACCCGCGCGCAGGCGCCGCGCGAGATGTTCGGCGTGCTTGCGCGTCGCGGCGACGGTGCCCGCTTCGGCCTGTGCGGACTGCGCGCGATCGATCTCGCGGCGCGTCGCGCGGAAGCCGGCATCCTGCTGGCGGCGCCGGCGCGCGGACTCGGCCTGGCCGCCGAAGCGCTCGGCGGACTGGTGGCGCGCGCGTTCGCGACGCTGCCGCTCGAGGAGATCTATCTCGATTACGCGCCGCAGAACGCGGCGATGGCACGGCTTGCGCATCGTGTCGGCTTCACGGCGGCCGAGGCGCCCGGCGCGGCCCGCCGCGCGGTCCGCCGGCGGGCCGCATGACAGGCAAGGCTCTTCACCTGGCGGCCGTGGTAGTGCCGCCAGCGATCCACGGACGGATCGCACGAGAATCGGCCGCAGTCGGGTCGGCTTTCGGGATACCGCGCGGACGGCTGCCAGCCGGTCGCGCCGCTGCAACCAACAGGGGGACGAGGCGGGCCGCTCTGCCCGCGGAATCCCGGCTCACTCACTTCGCACCATCAGATCGCCGTTGAATCAGGAGAACACCATGTCGAACGTCATCGAATTCCTGGACGCGATGGGCCGTAACGCACAGCTGCGCCATGCCGGCGCCGCCGATCTCGCGCTCGCGCTCGAACAGGCGCAGCTCGATCCGGCGCTGCGCGCCGCCATCCTGTCCGGCGACCAGTCCCGCCTCGAAGCGCTGCTCGGCGCACGCACCAACGTGATCTGCGGCTTCGCACCGGCGCAGGACGACGAGGATCAGCAGGAAGCGCCGAACGAGGACGAGGAGATTGTCGCGCGCGCCAGCGCCGTCCGTGTCGCCTGACACGACGCCACTGCTGTGTGTGATCCAGGCGGTCGGCCGGCGTCTGCAGCCGGCCGGCCGCCTGATCGTGCTCGCGCTCGCCGCGCTGTTCGGCTCGGCGCTTGCGCTGCAACCCGATGAAGTCGACCGGCTGCTCGCCCAGGCCGACACGATCAAGAGTTCCGACTATCGCGAATTCGGCCGCATCCTCGACCAGCTCGAGGAAGCCGCGCCGCTGGCGCGCACGCAGTCGAGCCATCTCGCCTACCTGCAGGCGTGGCGGCGCGGCTATGCCGGCGAGTACGACGTCGCGATCCCGATGTACCAGGAAGTCATCAAGAATTCCGGCGACGCGACGCTGCAGTTCCGCGCGACCGCGAGCATGGTCAACGCGCTCGTCATCGCGCGCCGCTACCACGAGGCCTTCACCTACCTCGACCTGCTCGTCGAGCGGCTGCCGACGATCGAAGACCGCATCGCCCGCTCGCAGGCCTACCACATGGCGGCCTACCTGAATAACCAGGTCGGCCAGTACGAGCTTGCCGAGGACTTCAGCGAAAAGCTCATCGCCGAAAGCCCCGACGGCCGCGGCGAGTGCATGGGCCGGCAATTGCAGGTCGAGTCGCTGTACAAGCAGAAGCGGCTCAACCCCAACGGCGAGGAAGTGCGTCGCGCGCTGCAGGCCTGCGCGCGGATCAACGAGGTCGTGTTCGGCAATTTCGCGCGCCAGTTCGCCGCGCGCGAACTGCTCGACCGCCAGCAGTTCCGCGAAGCCGCGGACATGATCAGCGCGGTCTACGACGAGGTCCAGAACACGCGCTACCCGCACCTGATCGCGCAGGTCGACGTCGTCATGGCCCAGGCCTACTGGGGACTGCGCGACCTCACCCAGGCACGCATGTACGCCCTGCGCGCGGTCGAGCGGCGCGTGCCGAGCCAGGCCACCGAACCGACCGTCGCCGCGTATTTCCTGCTCTACAAGATCGCCCAGGAGCAGGGCGACGCGCGCGCCGCGCTGAGCTATCACGAAAAATACGCCGAAGCCGACCGCCGCAACTTCGACGACGTCAGCGCCCGCTCGCTGGCCTACCAGATGGCGCGGCACCAGTCGATCGCGAACAAGCTGCAGATCGACGCGCTGAACAAGCAGAACCAGGTGCTGCAATTGCAGCAGGACCTCGGCGCCAAGGCCGCCGAGACGAGCCGGCTCTACATCGGGATGCTGGTTGCCGGGCTGCTGCTGGTGTTTCTGTGGGCGTTCTATACCAAGCGGCGCCAGCTGCATTTCCGCACATTGTCACAACGTGACGGTCTGACGCAGATCGCGAACCGGCCGTATTTCCTCGAACTGGCGCAGCATGCGCTCGACGAATGCCGGCGCACGCGCCAGGAAGCCGCGGCGATCCTGTTCGATCTCGACCATTTCAAGATCATCAACGACCGTTGCGGCCACGCCGCCGGCGACCACGTGCTGCGCAAGGTCGCCGCGGTCTGCTCGACCTATCTGCAGGCCAACCAGTATTTCGGCCGCATCGGCGGCGAGGAATTCGCGATCCTGCTGGTCGGCTGCGACGAGGATCGCGCGGTCGGGCTCGCCGAGATGCTGCGCAACGCCGTGCGCGCCTCGGAGGCCGGCGACGTGCTCGACGACCGGCCGGTCACCGCGAGCTTCGGCGTGACCTCGACGACCAAGGCCGGCTACGAGCTGCACCACCTGCTCGCCTGTGCCGATGCGGCGCTCTACAAGGCCAAGCGCGAGGGACGCGACCGCGTCGCGCGCTATGACGCGACGCTGATGACGGCGCGGCGTTCGCCCTACGACATCACGCCGGGAACGGCGCGCGGTACCTAGTACTGCTGCTTGCAGGCGAAGGACAGCCGGCTTCCATCCACGGTGTAGTCCATTCGCGATTCTGCAGGGGTAGCGATGGCAAACGAAGTGAACGGCGCGGCCTGGCCGGCCGTGGTCGCGGCGTCCGACGCCGTCGACGATCCTGTCGTCACCTGCGGTGCTGCCGACGGCGCCGTTCCGCTTGCGCTCGCCCAGCGCCGACTGTGGTTTCTGTCGACGCTGGGCCGCGCCGCCGCGCGCGCCTACGTCATGCCTGCCGGGATGCGCCTGCGCGGCGCGCTCGATGTCCCGGCGCTGCGGCGCGCGCTCGACCTGCTCGTGCAGCGGCACGATGCGCTGCGTACCCGCTTCGGGCTCGCCGACGGCGAGCCGGTGCAGTCGATCGCGGCGGCGGCCGGCGCGCGTTTCGCGCTCGTCGAACACGACCTGCGCCGCGACGCCGATGCCGAGGCCGCGCTGGACGCGCTCGTCGAGCACGAATCCGCCGCGCCGTTCGATCTCGAGCACGGACCGCTGATTCGCGGCCGCGTCGTCGCACTGCCCGGCGACGAGCACGTCTGGCTGCTGTCGGCGCATCACGCGATCTTCGACGGCCGGTCGATGGAACGCTTCGCGCACGAACTCGCGGACCTCTACCGCGGGTTGCGCGACGGCGCCGCCGTGGTGCTGCCGCCCGCGGGCCGCTATGCGGACTGCGTCGCGATCCAGCGCACCGACGCCTTCGCCGCGACGCTGCGCGAGCAGTCGGCCTACTGGCGCGAGGCGCTGCGCGACGCGCCGCCGACATCGACGCTGCCGGCCGATCGCGCGCGCGGCGCGCGGCACGACTTCGCCGGCGGACTCGTCGACGGACGGCTCGATGCGACGCGGACGGCACGGCTGCGCGCACTCGCGCGGCGCCACGAAAGCAGTCTGTTCGGCGTGCTGCTCGCGGCGTGGGTCGTGCTGCTGCAGCGGTTGAACCGGCAGGACGAGGCCGTCGTCGGCGTCACGACCGACGGGCGCACGCAGCGCGAATACGACGGCGTCGTCGGCTGCTTCGTCGGCACGGTGCCGGTGCGCGTCACGCGCGCGTCGACACCCGCGGCGGCGATCCGCGCGACGGCGCAGCGGTTGCGCGCGGCGCGCGCGCATCAGGATCTGCCGTTCGATCAGATCGTCGAGGCGGCACACGCCGAGCGCAGTCTTGCGCAAAATCCACTATTCCAGACCGCGCTGACGTGGTACGGCAGCCGCATCGAATCCTTCCGCTTCGACGGCACCGAGCCGTCGGCGCTGCCTGCGGTCGCGCGGCGCTACGGCGTCGCACCCGACGGCGCGTCGCGCGATGCGCTGATCCTGTACGGCGGCATCGGCGATCGTGTGCATGCCAAGCACGACGTCACGCTGCTGCTCTGGGAAGCCGGCGGCAGCATCCATATCGGCGCCGAATACGCCACGGCGCTCTACGATCGCGACACGATCGCGCGCTGCCTCGGCTACTGGACGCGCCTGCTCGACGCGTTCGCCGATGACGACGCGCAGCCGCTTGCGCGCATCGCGCTCGTCGATCCCGTGGAGCGCCGGCAGCTCGTCGACGGCTGGAACGCCACCGCCGTCGCGCGGCCGGCGACGACCTTGCCGGCGTTGTTCGCGCAGACCGCTCAGGCGATGCCCGGGGCGCCCGCGCTGAACTGCGGCGGCGCCATATTGAGCTATGCCGAACTGCAGCGCCGCGTACGTCGCGTCGCACAGCGGCTCGCGGCGCACGGCATCGGCCGCGGCTCGCGCGTCGGCGTCGCGATGGCGCGGCGCAGCGAACTCGTCGTCGCGCTGCTCGCGGTACTCGATGCCGGTGCGGCCTACGTGCCGCTCGATCCGTTGCATCCGCCCGAGCGGCGCGCACACATCCTGCGCGACGCCGGTGTCGCGGCGCTGCTGGTCTGCGGCGACGAATCCGGCACCGACGGGCGCGATGCCGTGCCGCGGATCGACGTCTCCGCCGCCGACGGCACCGATGCGCCGGACATCGCGCAATCACCTGCGGCGCCCGGCGATCTCGCCTACGTGATCTACACCTCGGGCACGACCGGCAAGCCGAAGGGCGTGGCGATCGGACATGCCGCGCTCCTGAACCTGCTGCTCGCGATGCGCGACGAACTCGCGATCGCCGCGGGCGACCGCGTGCTCGCGCTGACGACGATCGCGTTCGACATCGCCGCGCTCGAACTGTTTCTGCCGCTGATCGCCGGCGGCTGCGTCGTGCTCGCCGACCGCGCGGCCGCGCAGGATCCGCGCGCGCTGGCCGCGCTGCTCGAACGCGAACGTGTCGACGTCATGCAGGCGACGCCGACCGGCTGGCGCGTGCTGCTCGACGGCGGCTGGACCGGCCGCGCCGGACTCAAGGCGCTGTGCGGCGGCGAAGCGCTGCCGAGCGAACTCGCGCGTCGCCTCGCCGCGCGCGTCGGCACATTGTGGAATGTGTACGGTCCGACCGAAACGACGATCTGGTCGACGATCCAGCGCATCGACGCGGGCTGTGCAGCGGCTACGACCGCCTGCATCGGCCGGCCGCTGGCCAACACGCAGGCCTACGTACTCGACGGCGGCGGCGAACTCGCGCCGACCGGTATCGTCGGCGAGCTGTATCTCGGCGGCGCCGGGCTCGCGCGCGGCTATGTCGGGCTCGACGCACTGACGCGCGAGCGCTTCGTCGCGAACCCGTTCGCCGCGGGCGAGCGCCTCTATCGCACCGGCGACCTGGCCTGGCGCGATCGCGACGGCCGCCTGCATCACGCCGGGCGGACCGACGCGCAGATCAAGCTCAACGGCTACCGGATCGAACTCGAAGAGATCGAGGCGCAGCTCGCGATGCACGCAGCCGTGCGCGAAGCGGCCGTCGCGCTGCGTCGCGACGCGGCCGGCTATGCGCGGCTCGTCGGCTACTGCGTGCTCGCCGACGAACGCGGCGACGCCGCGGCCGACCGCACCGACGAACTGCGTGCGCATCTGCTGACGTCCCTGCCGAGCTACATGGTGCCCGAGGCGTTCGTCGTGCTCGAACACCTGCCGGTGTCGCCGAACGGCAAGACCGACCGGGCCGCGCTGCCCGAACCGCTCGCGATCGCGCGCGGCGGACACGAAGCGCCGCGCCCCGGCGTCGAGAGCGAGGTCGCCGCGGTCTGGAGCGAGCTGCTCGACGGCCGCGTGATCGACCGCCGCGATCATTTCTTCCGTCTCGGCGGCCACTCGCTGCTCGCCGTGCGCGTCCTCGTGCGGCTGCGCCGTGCGCTCGGCGTGGAAGTCGACGTCGCCGAGCTGTTCGCGCATCCGACGCTCGACGCGTTCGCCGCCGCGGTCGCGCGCGCCGGGCGCTCGGCCTTGCCGCCGATCGTTCCGGCGGCGCGCAGCGGCGACCTGCCGTTGTCCTCGGCACAGCAGCGGTTGTGGTTTCTCGCACAGACCGGCGCGGACGCGAGCCGCGCGTATCACATGCCGGTCGTGCTGCATCTGGACGGCGCGCTCGACCGCGATGCACTGCGGCGCGCGATCGCGGCGATCCTCGCGCGGCACGAGGCGTTGCGAACCGTGTTTCCGGCGCGCGCCGGGCGGCCCGTGCAGCAGATACGCGACACCGCAGACATCGCGCTGCCGTGGCGCGACGCGGCGTTCGACGACGACGCATCCGCGGTCGATACGGCGATCGCGGCCGAAGTCGCGCGCGCGTTCGACCTGACCTGCGCGCTGCCGCTGCGCGTCGCGCTGCTGCGGTGCGGGCCGCGCGCGCACATTGCCGTGATCACGATCCATCACATCGCCTGCGACGGCTGGTCGCTCGCGCTGTTCCTGCGCGAGCTGCAGGCGCATTACGCCGCCGCGTGTCGCGGCGACACGGCGGCCTTGCCGGCTCTGGCCGTGCAGTACGCCGACTACGCGCAGTGGCTGCAGAACGTGCAGGGCGCGACCGGTTTCGCGCTCGCAACGGCGTACTGGACGCAGCGTCTCGCCGATGCGCCGGCACTGTTCGAGCTGCCGTCGGACCGGCCGCGTCCGGCGCAACAGGACTATTCCGGCGATCTCGTGGCCTGCACGATCGGCGCGGACCTCACGCGCGGCCTGCACCGGCTCGCCGAGCAGTGCGGCGCGACGCTGTTCATGACGGCGCTCGCGGCCTGGGTCGCGCTGCTCGCGCGCCTGTCGGACGCGCGCGATTTCGTGCTCGGCATGCCGAGCGCGAACCGCGACAGCGCCGAAACCGAAGCGCTGATCGGATTCTTCGCGAACACGCTCGCGCTGCGTTTCGAACTCGGCGCCGATCCGACCGTCGCCGAACTCGTCGCGCTGACGCGCGACGAAGTGCTCGCCGCGCAGCAACATCGCGAACTGCCGTTCGAGCAGCTCGTCGAGGCGCTGAATCCGCCGCGCAGCGCAGCCTGCACGCCGTTGTTCCAGATCGCGTTCGCCTGGCAGAGCGTGCCGCCGGTCGATCTCGCGCTGCCCGGCGTGTCGACGACGCAGCGGCCCCTTTATCGCGCCGGCACCGCGAAGTTCGACCTGACCCTGTATCTGTGGCAGTCGGGCGATACGCTGCGCGGCGGCGTCGAATACGCGACTTCGCTGTTCGACCGGGCGACGATCGAGCGCTATCTCGCGCACTGGAACGTGCTGCTGCGGGCATTCGTCGCGGATCCGCAGCGCCGGCTCATGGCGTTGCCGCTGCTGACGCCGGCGCAGCGCGAGGCGTTGATCGGCGTCGCCTGCGGTCCGCGCGTCGCGTTCGGCGAGGGCCGCGTGCACCGGCTCGTCGAGGTGGCGGCGCGCCGCGAACGCGATGCGCCGGCCGTCGTGCAGGGCGCGCGCAGCCTCAGCTATGCGGAACTCGACCGGCGCGCGACTGCGCTCGCGCAGCGCTTGCGCGCGCACGATCTCGGCGCCGGCGCGCGCATCGGCGTGCTGATGCGCCGCAGTCCGGAATTGATCGTCGCGCTGCTCGGCGTACTCAAGTGCGGCGCGGCCTACGTGTTGCTCGACACAGCGGCGCCGGCACAGCGTATCGCGGGCCTGCTCGTCGATGCGCAGGCACGCGCCGTCGTCGGCGACGGACCGGAACCGCTCGAACTCGGCGACGGCGCGCTCGCGCTGCCGCGCTTCGTCGTCGCGCCCGGCGACGACGCGATCCCCGGGCGGGATCCCGCGCCCGCGCCGGCAGTCGAGCGCGACGACGACATCGCCTACGTGGTGTTCACGTCGGGCTCGACCGGTACGCCGAAAGGCGTGCTCGTCGGGCACCGCGGCTTCGCGAACTTCGTGCAGGCGATGCGCGATGCGCTCGGGCTGCAGCGCGGCGATCGCGTGTCCGGCGCCTGCGGCCTGGGCTTCGATGCGAGCCTCATCGATATCTGGCCGACGCTCTGCGCCGGCGCGACGCTCGTGCTGACGCCGGTCGAACCCGCGCAGGACGCCGACGCATTCCTGCGCTGGTGGCGCGCCGAACGGCTGCATTGCAGCATGCTGCCGACGCCGCTCGCGGAGATCGTGCTCGCGCACGGCATCGTGCCGCCGACGTTGCGCACGCTCGCGACCGGCGGTGCCGCGCTGACGCGGCGTCCGCCGGCCGGCGCGACCTATCGACTGCTCAATGCCTAC
>CAMLLF010000049.1 GCA_946480705.1 uncultured Lysobacteraceae bacterium
ACCTGCGCTACCTCAACACGCCGAGGACTTACGGGGTACAGTTTGCGGCGAAGTTCTGAGAGCCAGACGCCGGCGAGGAAACTCCTTCTCCCCCAGGCGAGCTGGGGGGAGAGGGCCAGCGTTGCAGCGCCGAGATGACCGAACCATGAGCCAGAAAGCCACCGCGCGCGAACGCCCACCCCTGACCTTCTGGCAGATCTGGAATCTCTGCTTCGGATTCCTCGGCATCCAGTTCGGCTTCGCGCTGCAGAACGCGAACGTCAGCCGCATTTTCCAGACGCTCGGCGCGCCGCTCGATGACGTGCCGCTGCTCTGGATCGCCGCGCCGCTGACCGGGCTCGTCGTGCAGCCGATCGTCGGCTATCTGTCGGACCGCACCTGGACGCGGCTCGGACGGCGCCGGCCGTATTTTCTCGTCGGCGCGGTGCTCGCGTCGCTCGCGCTGTTCGCGATGCCGCATTCGCCGGTGCTCTGGGTCGCGGCTGGACTGCTCTGGGTGCTCGACGCGTCGATCAACATCGCGATGGAACCGTTCCGCGCGTTCGTCGGCGATCAACTGCCGAGCCGGCAGCGCGCGCGCGGCTACGCGCTGCAGAGTTTCTTCATCGGACTCGGCGCCGTCGTCGCGAGCGCGCTGCCGTGGCTGCTGACGCGTGCCGGGGTCGCGAACACGGCCGCCGCCGGCGTCGTGCCCGACGCCGTGCGCTTTGCGTTCTACGCGGGCGGCGCCGTGCTGCTGCTCGCGGTCGGCTGGACCGTGCTGCGCACGCGCGAGCGGCCGATCGACGAGCTCGTCGCGACCGACACCGCGCCGGCCGAACCGGCTTCGCTGCCGCCGCTCATGCCGGCGCGGCGCAACGCCGCGATCGCGCTGCTCGCCGGCATCGCCGGTGCGCTCGCCGTGATGCACTACGCGCTCGATCGCCAGCTGCTGCTGCTCTGCGGCGGACTCGCGCTCTACGGTCTCGCGCAGCTCGCGTTCGCCGGGCGCGAGCGCGGCGGCATGCTGGCGCAGATCCTCGCCGACGCGAACGGCATGCCCGCGGCGATGCGCCGGCTCGCCGTCGTGCAATTCTTCTCATGGTTCGCCTTGTTCGCGATGTGGATCTACACCACGCCCGCGGTCGCGCGGCATCACTTCGGCGCGGGCGATGCGCAGTCGGCGGCCTACAACGCGGGCGCGGACTGGGTCGGCGTGCTGTTCGCGGCCTACAACGGCTTCTCGATGCTGGCCGCGGTCGTCATCGCACCGCTCGCGCGGCGCTACGGCGCGCATGCGACGCACATGGGCAATCTCGCGCTCGGCGCGCTCGGTCTCGCCGGCATTGCAATCGTGCGCGATCCGAACCTGCTGCTCGTCTGCATGATCGGCGTCGGCTTCGCCTGGGCCTCGATCCTGTCGCTGCCTTATGCACTGCTTGCCGACAGCCTGCCGGCGCGCAAGATGGGCCTCTACATGGGCATCTTCAACATCTTCATCGTGCTGCCTCAGCTCGTCGCGGCGACCGTGCTGGGCTTTCTGCTGAAGACCTTCTTCGGCAACGATCCGCTGCACGCGCTGAACCTCGGTGCGGCGAGCCTGCTGCTCGCCGCGGCCTGCATGCTGCGCGTGCGCGCCGTTCCCGCGAACGCGGCGGTGACGCCGTGAGCGCGCGTCGTTTCGCGCCGGTGCTCGCGCTGGCACTCGCGGCCGCACTCGCGAGCGGGTGCACGCCGCGCAGCGGCGTGCGCGAGTACTACGGCACGGCGGCGCCGTTCGCGTCCGACGCCGTCTACTTCGTCGTGACCGACCGCTTCGTCAACGGCGACCTCGCGAACGATCACCGCGAGCAGGGCGCCGGTCCGTGGCACACCTTCGACCGGCCGATACGCGGGCCCGGTGCCGACAACGACAACATCGGCTATCTCGGCGGCGACCTGCGCGGCGTGCTCGACAACGCCGCGTACCTGCGCGACCTCGGCTTTTCCGCAGTCTGGATCACGCCGATCGTCGACAACCCGGATTTCGCCTTCAGCGGCGGCGACGCGCCGAGCTGGGGCAGCCTGTGGACCGATCGCGGCAAGACGGGCTATCACGGCTACTGGGGTACGAACTTTTATCGCGCCGACGAACATCTCGTCAGCCGCGATCTCGATTTCGCCGGATTCACGCGCGGCATGCATGCGCAGGGGCTCAAGGTCGTGCTCGACATCGTCGCGAACCACGGTTCGCCGGCCTTCGGCATGGATCCCCCGCTGCCGGGTTTCGGCCAGGTGTTCGACGCCGACGGCAGGCTGCTCGCCGACCATCAGAACCTGCCGCCGGCGCAGCTCGATCCGGCACACGTGCCGCTGCATCGCTTCTACAAGCGCGAGAGCGAACTCGCGCAGCTGTCGAACTTCGACGACGCATCGCCGGAAGTGCTCGACTATCTGGCCGGCGCCTACCTGCAGTGGATCGCGCAGGGCGCCGACGCATTCCGGATCGATACCGTCTCGCTGATGCCGCCGGCGTTCTGGCAGCGCTTCGCCGACCGCATCCGTGCGAAGCACCCGGGATTCTTCCTGTTCGGCGAGGCGTTCAACTACGACGCGGCCGTCGTCGCGCAGTACACGAAGCGCGGCGGCGGCGAGATGTCGGTGCTCGACTTTCCGCTGAAGCAGGCGATCGCGACGCTGCTGGAAAAGCCCGGCAGCGACTACGCGGGCATCGTGCCGGCGCTGCATCTCGCGGACGGCCCGTACCGCAATCCGTACGAACTGATGACGTTCTACGACAACCACGACATGGCGCGGCTCGACGCCACGGATGCGGGGTTCGTCGACGCGCACAATTTGCTGTTTACCGTTCGCGGCATTCCGGTCGTCTACTACGGCTCCGAAGTCGGTTTCATGCGCGGCAGCGCCGAGCATGCGGGCAACCGCAACTATTTCGGCCAGGAACGCGTCGACGCGGCCCGCGCCTCGACGATCCACGAGAACCTGCGCCGCATCGCGCGCATCCGCGCCGCATCGCCGGCACTGCAGCGCGGGCTCCAGGTGAATCTCGAGTTTTCCGGCGACCGCGCCGCGTTCTACCGCGTCTACGCGCGCGGCGACGCACAGCAGATCGCGCTCGTGCTGCTGAACAAGGGCGACACGCCGCAGCCGTTCCGGATCGCGCGCTATCTGCAGGCCGGCACCTGGCGGTCGGAGCCGGCCGGCCGGCGCCAGCACGTCGCACCGGGCGGTGCGCTGATCACCGAAGTCGCGCCGCACGGCGTGCAGGTCTGGTTGCTCGATGCCGCCGTCACCGATCCGGCATTGCGGGCGGAACTCGATCGGCTGGCAGCGCAGCACCGCACGAGCGGCGGATGACAAGCTGCGCGGGCAGCATGCGGCTCGTCGCCGGCTCGCCGCCGATCTGCGCGAGCAGCGTGTCGACGAGCAGCTCGCCGGCCTGCTTGGTGTCCTGCAGCACGGTCGTCAGCGGCGGCGTCGCGAAGCGCGCCATCGGAATGTCGTCGAAGCCGACGACCGCGATGTCGTCGGGCACGCCCAGTCCGGCCTCGCCGATCGCGCGCAGCGCGCCGATCGCGAGCAGGTCGCTCGCGGCGAACACCGCGTCGACGCCGGCGCCGCGCGCAAGCAGTTCGCGCATCGCGGCGTAGCCGACGAGTTCGGTCGAGTCGGCCGCATCGACCTGCAGCGCGGCATTCACGTCGAGCCCGGCCGCGTGCAGCGCGGCGCAGTGGCCGGCATAGCGGTCGAAGAACTCGGGGCAATGCGGCGACGCCGTGCCGAGAAATCCGATGCGGCGGCGGCCCTGCGCGATCAGGTGCTCCGTCGCCGACCGCCCGCCCTGATGGTTGTCGCAGCCGATCGACACGCCGGGCTGGCCGTCGACGACGGCACCCCAGCGCACGAAATGCGTCCCCTGCTGCACGAGCCGTTCGAGCCGCCCGCGCGACACGAGGTAATCGCCGTAGCCGAGGAGGATCAGCCCGTCGGCCTTGTGGCTGTCCTGGTAGTCCGCATGCCAGTCGTCGGAGAGCTGCTGGAACGACACGAGCAGGTCGTAGCCCTGCCGCGCCGCGGCGCGCGTGATCGAACCGAGCATCGACAGAAAGAACGGGTTGATCAGCGAGTCGTCCGGGGTCGGGTCTTCGAACAACAACAGCGCGAGCGTGGTCGCGCGCTGCCGGCGCAGTCCCGACGCATGTTTGTCGACCGTGTAGTTGAGCTCCTTCGCGATCGCCTGCACGCGGCGGCGCGTTTCCTCGTTGACGAGCGGACTGTCGCGCAGCGCGCGCGACACGGTCGCCTGCGAGACGCCGGCGCGGTAGGCGATGTCGAACGAGGTCGGCTTGGATTTCACGGGCGGTTCCGCTGGCGGCGATCCGAGCGGCCCTGGATCGCTCCGCGATCATGGCATAGCGTCGCCGGGCGCGCCGAGAACGACGCGCGAGATGTCCTTTCGCTCGTCGCCGACGCTCCGGAGCCCGCATGTACCTGCCACGCGCTTTCGCAGAAACCGACCCGGCCGCGCTCGACGCGCTGTTCGCGCGCGACAGCTTCGTCACGCTGATCACCGTGCGCGACGGCGAGCCGGCCGTCTCGCACCTGCCGGTGCTGTACCGGCGCGAGGGCGAGCGGATCGAGATCCGCGGCCACTGGGCGCGTCCGAATCCGCAGTCCGCGCATGCCGGGCCTGCGCTCCTCATCGTCAACGGTCCGCATGCCTACGTCTCGCCGTCGTGGTATGTCGACAAGGAAGAGGCCGCGCGCGTGCCGACCTGGAACTACGCGATCGCGCATCTGCACGGCGTGCTGGAGCGCCGCGACGACACGGACTTCCTCGCCGGCGTCGTCGCCGATCTGAGCGCGCAGCACGAAGCCTCGGTCGGCCGCGACTGGCAGTTCGAGCGCGACCGCGACGATCATGTCTCGCAACTGCGCGGCATCGTCGGCTTCCGCTTCGTCGTCGAACGCAGCGTGCTCAAGTTCAAGCTCAGCCAGAATCATCCGGACGGCAACCGGCGCGCCGTCGCGCGCGAACTCGCGGCGCAGCCGCGCGAAGCCAGCCGCGAGATCGCGCTGCTGATGCAGGCCGGCGAATCGCGTCCGCGCTGAACCATGTCCGGACAAATCTGGCCCGTCCGGAAAGGGTATAAGCGGCCAGATTTGACTCATTCAATCGTCATGGCGCCGAAAAGCGTCAAAAAAAGCGAAGCCATTTGACACCTCTCGAACGCGGCGAATAGCGTCGGATCCCATGACGCAGCGCACCAACCACCGCCAGAACGACATCGTCGGGCACCTGCTCGCGACCGTCGGCCTGCGTGCGACCGCTGCGCGAATTCCGCTCGTCCTCGTGCTTGTACTCGTACTTCTTATTACCACCGGAGGTGCGGGTTAGGGCGCGCGTCGATAACAAACGACACGAACACTAAAAAACCCCGCACTTGGAAACGAGTGCGGGGTTTTTTGTTGCCCTGGCCTGCCAAAGGCAGACCATGACACCGACCAATCCCCCCGTAGAAACTCCCCGCGCAACCGCCCCCGAGCGCGTACGCGTATTCGACACGACGCTGCGCGACGGCGAGCAGGCGCCGGGTTTCTCGATGACGCGGGCGCAGAAACTGCGCATCGCGCATGCGCTCGCCGAACTCGGCGTCGACATCATCGAGGCCGGTTTTCCGCAGGCCTCCGACGGCGACTTCGCCTCGGTGCTGGCGATCGCGCAGGACGTCCGCGGCGCGGCGATCTGCGCGCTCGCGCGCTGCCAGCGCGGCGACATCGAAACCGCGGCGCGTGCGCTCGAGCCGGCCGCGCACGGCCGCATCCACGTGTTCATCGCGACGAGTCCGCTGCACCGCGAGCACAAGCTCGGCATGAGCCGCGCGCAGGTGATCGACGCCGCCGTGGCCGGCGTGCGCCGCGCGAAGGAACTCTGCGCGGACGTGGAATTCTCCGCCGAAGACGCGATGCGCACGGAACCGGAGTATCTGGCCGAGGTGTTCGCCGCGGTCATCGAGGCCGGCGCGACGACCCTGAACGTGCCCGACACGGTCGGCTACATCACGCCGGCCGAGATGTTCGAGCGCATCGGTTTTCTGAAGAAGACCGTGCGCGGCATCGAGCGCGCGGTGCTGTCGGTGCATTGTCACGACGACCTCGGCATGGCGGTCGCGAACAGCCTCGCCGCGGTCGCCGCCGGCGCGCGCCAGGTCGAATGCACGCTGACCGGCATCGGCGAGCGCGCCGGCAACGCGGCACTCGAAGAGGTCGCGATGGCGCTGAAGACGCGCGCCGAACTGTTCGGCGTCGACACCGGGCTGCGTACGCCGCGGCTGTATCCGGCCGCGCGCCTGCTCGCGCAGCTGACCGGCCACGCGATTCCGCGCAACAAGGCCGTCGTCGGCGACAACGCGTTCGCGCACGAATCGGGCATCCACCAGCACGGCATGCTCAAGCACCGCGGCACCTACGAAATCATGCGGCCCGAGGACGTCGGCTTCGCGCGTTCGCAGCTCGTGCTCGGCAAGCACAGCGGCCGCCATGCGCTGCGCGAACGCCTGGCCGCGCTCGGCCACGCGCCCGACGACCCGGCGCTCGACCAGATCTTCACGCGCTTCAAGAGCCTCGCCGACAAGAAGCGCGAAGTGTTCGACAGCGATCTCGAAGCGCTCGCGCTCGGCCGCGATGCCGAGGCGCTGGGCCCGTGGCACATCGTGCATCTGCACGCGGCGTCGCATCTGGGCGGCAGCGCCTCGGCCTCGGTGCGCCTGCAGCGCGAGGACGGCGTGCTGGCCAGCGAGGCGGCGATCGGCGACGGCCCGGTCGATGCGACGCTGCGCGCGATCGGCCGCGCCGTCGGCCAGGACTTCGAGCTCGTCGACTTCCAGATCCGCGCGCTGTCCGAAGGCGGCGACGCGCAGGGCCAGGCCACGCTCGGCGTGCGCCACGGCGACCGCGAACTGCGCGGACGCGGCGTGTCCACCGACATCGTCGAAGCCGCCGCGCTGGCAGCGCTGGAAATTGCCAATCGTATAGAACGCAGCAAACCCGAAACGGCCCCGCGCGCGGCCGCGAATCACGCCTGAGGACGATCCATGAAGACGCCTGCTTACATCTGGCACAACGGCCGCATCAAACCCTGGCAGGACGCCTCCGTGAGCGTCGGCGCGCACGCGCTGCACTACGGTTCGTCGGTATTCGAGGGCGAGCGCGTCTACGCGACGCCGCAGGGCCCGATGTTCTTCCGGCTGCGCGACCACACCGAGCGGCTGTTCCATTCCGCGCGCGTCTACGACCTGGGCATCGACTACACCGCGGCGCAGATCGACCAGGCCTGTGCCGACGTCGTGCTCGCCAACAAGCTCGGCAGCGCCTATCTGCGGCCGATCGTCTATCGCGCGGGCTTCACGTTCAGCCTCGCGCCGCCGCTCGACACTGCGGTCGACGTCGCCGTCATCGCGATCAAGTGGGGCAGCATGCACGGTGCTGCGGCGCTGGAGCAGGGCGTCGACGTCTGCGTGAGTTCGTGGAACCGCGCCGCGCCGAACACCTATCCGAGCGGCGCGAAGGCCGGCGGCAACTATCTGAACAGCCAGCTGATCGCGCGCGAAGCCGTCAACGGCGGCTTCGTCGAAGGCATCGCGCTCGCGCCGGGCGGCCTGCTCAGCGAAGGCGCCGGCGAGAATCTGTTCATCGTGCGCAATGGCAAGATCTATACCCCGCCGGCCGGCGCGAGCATCCTCTGCGGCATCACGCGCGACACGGTCATGACGCTCGCGCAGGAACTCGGCTGCACGGTCCACGAGCAGCCGATGCCGCGCGAGATGCTGTATTTCGCCGACGAGGTGTTCATGACCGGCACCGCCGCGGAGATCACGCCGGTGCGCTCGGTCGATCGCAAGCCCGTCGGCACGGGCAAGCCGGGTCCGGTCACCAAGGCGCTGCAGCGCGCATTCTTCGGCCTGTTCGACGGCAGCACGGCGGACCGCTGGGGCTGGCTCACGCCGGTGCAGGCGCAGGCGTTCGCGCAGGAGGCTGCGTGATGGCCGCGCGTACCTTGCTCGACAAGCTCTGGGACGCTCATGTCGTCAAGGCGGCCACCGCCGCGACGCCGGGCGTCCTCTATGTCGATCTGCATCTGATCCACGAAGTCACCTCGCCGCAGGCGTTCGCCGAGCTGCGCGCGCGCGGCCTCGGCGTGCGTTGTCCCGAGCGCACGCTGGCCACGCTCGATCACTCCACGCCGACGACGCCGTTCGACGATCTCGGCCAGCCGGTCTATGCGAGCGAGGAAGCCGCCGCGCAGGTCGCCGAACTCGAGAAGAACTGCGCGCAGTTCGGCATACGGCTCAATGGCTGGAACAGCGACCACCGCGGCATCGTGCACGTGATCGGTCCGGAACTCGGCGCGACGCAGCCCGGCATGACCATCGTCTGCGGCGACAGCCACACCTCGACTCACGGCGCCTTCGGCGCGCTCGCGTTCGGCATCGGCACGACGGAAGTCGGCCACGTGCTCGCCACGCAGTGCCTGCTGCAGAACAAGCCGAAATCGCTCGCGATCGAGGTCTCCGGCGATCTGCCGGCCAACTGCAGCGCGAAGGATCTCGTGCTGCACATCATCGGCCAGATCGGCGTCAACGGCGGCACCGGTTACGTCATCGAATACCGCGGCGCCGCGATCCGCGCGCTGTCGATGGAAGAACGCATGACGGTCTGCAACATGTCGATCGAGGCCGGCGCGCGTGCAGGGCTCATCGCGCCGGACCAGACCACGTTCGACTATCTGCGCGACCGCCCGTACGCGCCGCAGGGCGAGGACTGGGGCAGGGCCGTCACGCAATGGAGCACGCTTGCGAGCGATGCGGGCGCGAGCTTCGACCGCGTCGTGCACATCGACGCGACGCGCGTGCGCCCGACCGTCACTTACGGCACGCATCCGGGCATGGTCGTCGCGCTCGATGCGAACGTGCCGGCGCCGACCTCGCTGCAGGAACGCCGCGCGCTCGAGTACATGCGCGTCGAAGCGGGCAAGCCGCTCGCCGGCACCGCGGTCGACGTCGTCTTCGTCGGCAGCTGCACGAACTCGCGAATCAGCGATCTGCGCGCCGCGGCCGACGTGCTGCGCGGCCGCACGCTCGCGGCGCGCGTGCGCATGCTCGTCGTGCCGGGATCGCTCGCGATCAAGCACGAAGCCGAGCGCGAAGGGCTCGACCAGGTGTTTCGCGCGGCCGGCGCGGAATGGCGCGAACCCGGGTGTTCGATGTGCATCGCGATGAACGGCGATCTCGCGCAGCCCGGACAGCTCGTCGTCAGCACGTCGAACCGCAATTTCGAAGGACGCCAGGGACCGGGCGCGCGCACGGTGCTCGCGAGTCCCGCCGTCGCCGCGGCTTCGGCCGTCGCCGGACATCTCACCGATCCGCAATCCCTGCTGCAGGAACAGGCTGCATGAACATGCCGGCGAACGCCCCGATCACGCATATCCGCTCGCGCACCGCGGTGCTCGCGCACGAGAACATCGATACCGACCGGATCATTCCGGCGCGCTTTCTGACGACGACCGAGCGCGCCGGACTCGGCCGCTTCGCGTTCAACGACTGGCGCTACGACGCGAACGGCAAGCCCGATCCGTCGTTCGCGCTGAACCAGCCCGCCGCGCGCGGCTGCGAGATCCTCGTCGCCGGCCGCAACTTCGGCTGCGGTTCCTCGCGCGAGCACGCGCCCTGGGCGCTGCTCGATTTCGGCATCAAGGTCGTGCTGAGTTCCGAAATCGCCGACATCTTCCGCAACAACGCGCTGAAGAACGGCCTGCTCGCGGTCGTGCTCGACGGCCCGGAGCATCGCTACCTGCTCGCGCATCCGGGCATCGAACTCGCGATCGACGTTGCGCAGCAGACCATCGAGCTGCCCGACGGCGGCCGCTTCGGCTTCGCGCTCGACGCGTTCGCGAAGCACTGCCTGCTCGCCGGCGTCGACCAGCTGGGCTTTCTGATCGCGCACAACGATGCGATCGACACGTTCGAGCGCCGCCGCGGAGAAGCCGCATGAAGGCGCGCATCGCCGTGCTGCCGGGCGACGGCATCGGTCCGGAAGTCACCGCCGCCGCAGTCAGCGTGCTGCGCCATGTCGCGGCGCATTACGGCCATGACTTCGAATTCAGCGAACACGCGATCGGCGGCTGCGCGATCGATGCGTCCGGCGACCCGCTACCGGCCGAGACGCTGATTGTCTGCAAGCAGGCCGACGCCGTGCTGCTCGGCGCGGTCGGCGGTCCGCAGTGGTCCGATCCGAAAGCCAAGGTGAGGCCCGAGCAGGGACTGCTGCGCCTGCGCGCGGAGCTCGGCGTCTACGCGAATCTGCGTCCGGTGCGCGTGCATCCGCGCCTCGCCGACCTGTCGCCGCTCAAGAACGAGCGCCTCGCCGATGTCGACCTGCTGTTCGTGCGCGAACTCACGGGCGGTGCGTATTTCGGCGCGAAGACGCGCACGAGCGACACCGCGACCGACGAGACGCGCTACACGGCGGTCGAGATCGAACGCGTGCTGCGCCGCGCATTCCAGCTCGCCCGCACGCGCGGCCGCCGCGTGACCTCGGTCGACAAGGCGAACGTGCTGGAAACCTCGCGCCTGTGGCGCGAGACGACGCAGCGCGTCGCGCATGAGTTTCCCGATGTCGCGCTCGAACACCAGCTCGTCGATTCGATGGCGATGCTGCTGCTGACGCGACCGGCCGCGTACGACGTGATCGTCACCGAGAACCTGTTCGGCGACATCCTGACCGACGAAGCCGCCGCGCTCGCGGGCTCGCTGGGCCTGCTGCCGTCGGCCTCGCTCGGCGACGGCACGCGCGGGCTGTACGAGCCGATCCACGGTTCCGCGCCGGACATCGCCGGCCGCGGCGTGGCCAATCCGCTCGGCGCGATTCTCTCGGCCGCGATGCTGCTGCGGCATTCGCTGGGTCTCGATGCGGAAGCGGTCGCTATCGAACAGGCCGTCGACCGCGTCGTCGATGCGGGCACGTTGACGCGCGATCTCGGCGGCAACGCCGGCACGCGCGAGACGACCGCCGCCGTCATCGCTGCGCTCGGCGAGCGCGGTGCGGCGCAGGAGGCGGCATGAGCGCGTTTTACCCATTGACGCGCATTCACGCCGGTCTCGCGCAATACGCGGGTGCGGGCGCGTGGGAAGGTTGCGGGCGCTGGGGTGTCGAGGCACGCCGTCGGCGTGCCGTGAGTCACGGCGACACCCATCCCCAGCCGACGCCGATTGCTCCGCTCCGCAACACCGGTCACCACGCCCCCGCCAGCACCACGCCCGCCACGGACGCTTCTCCTCATGCGCAGTAACGCCATCAAACACGGTCCCGACCGCGCGCCCGCGCGCGCCATGCTGCGGGCGACCGGGCTCGACGACGAGGCGATCGCCAAGCCGCTCGTCGCGGTCGTGCATACCTGGTCCAACGTGAGCCCGTGCAACCTGAACCTGCGCGACCTCGCCGCGGCCGCGTGCGACGGCGTCCGCGCGGCCGGCGGCACGCCGATCGAATTCAACACGATCGCCGTGACCGACGGCATCGCGATGGGCACCTCGGGCATGCGCGCGTCGCTCGTGAGCCGCGAGATCATCACCGACTCGATCGAACTCGCCGTGGACGGGCACTGCCTCGA
>CAMLLF010000050.1 GCA_946480705.1 uncultured Lysobacteraceae bacterium
GGCGGAACGCCCGGCGCTGGTGGTGGCCACGCCCGGCGCGGAGCCGGTGGCCGCCGGCGGCTACGGCGCGGCGCTGCTGCTCGATGCGAATGTCGAACATTTCACGAGCGACGACCGCCATCTCGTGCTCGACATCGCCGCCGAACCGGGCCTCCGCATCTGCGCACTCGACGCGACCGGCTGCCGCGTCGTGCTCGACACGCCGCAACCGCAGACCGGCCTGCTGCCCGACAACACCTATGCCGCGCTGCACGGCGGAAAGCTTGCGTTCGTCGCGCGCGACAACAGCGGCGCGCGCCTCGTGCAACGCTACGACCTCGCGCACGGCACGATCGACACCGTGCTTGCCGATGCGCCGAACACCTTCGCGCCGGCGCTCGACTTCAGTCCGGACGGGCGCTGGCTCGTCTACGCGCGCAACGACCGCATCGCGATCGACCTGTTCATCGGCGAGGCGCAGCCCGTCGCGGCGGGTCCGGCGCGATGATTCCCCGAACCGATTCCGTCCATCCCGCATGACGTCTTCCGATTCCCAACGCAGCGCCGCGCTGCACGCCTTCGTCGCCGCCTGCGGTGCCGATCCGTCCACTCTCGCTCCCGCTTCCGCCGACGCGAGCTTCCGCAGCTACTGGCGCGTGCAGCAGCACGGACGCAGTGCCGTCGTCATGGACTCGCCGCCGGACAAGGAGCCGGTCGAGCCGTGGCTCGCGATCGGTGCGCAGCTCGCCGCGGCGGGCCTGCACGTGCCTTCGGTCTATGCGGCAAATGTCGCCCAGGGCCTGCTGCTGATCGAGGATTTCGGCACGCGCACCTATCTGCCCGAACTCGACGAGCGCAGCGCCGATGCGCTGTACACCGCCGCGTTCGACGCGCTGTTCGTGCTGCAGACGCGGCTCGACGGCCGCGTGCTCGAACGCTATGACGAGGCGCGCCTGCAGATGGAACTCGACTATCTGCCGGAATGGCTGCTGCAGCGGCACCTGGACTACACGCCGGACTGCGGCGACTGGGACGTGATCGAGCTCGCGTTCCGGCAGATTCTTTCGATCGTGCAGGCGCAGCCCTACTGCTTCGTGCATCGCGACTTCCACAGTCGCAACCTCATGATCGCGCCGCCGCTGCCGGGCATCATCGATTTCCAGGGCGCGCTGCACGGTCCGCTGACCTACGACCTCGCCTCGCTGCTGCGCGACTGCTACATCCGCTGGCCGGCCGCGCGCGTCGATGCCTGGGTCGAGGCCTACCGGCAGCGCCTCGTCGCCGCAGGCCGCATCGCCGCGAGCGCGCAACAGTTCCGCCGCTGGTTCGATTTCACCGGGCTGCAGCGGCACATCAAGGTGCTCGGCCTGTTCTGCCGGCTCTGCTATCGCGACGGCAAGCCGCACTACCTCGCCGACCTGCCGCTCGTGCTCGACTACGTGCGCGAGGTCTGCGCCAAGTATCCGGAACTCGCCGGGTTCGACGCACTGCTCGCGCGCGCGACCGCCGGCGTCGACCTGCGCCGCCGGCGCGCGGACGCGGCGGCGTGAAGGCGCTGATCTTCGCCGCCGGCAAAGGCGAACGCATGCGGCCGCTGACCGACGTGACTCCCAAGCCGCTGCTCGCGGCCGGCGGCAGGCGGCTCATCGAGCGCCATCTCGAACGGCTCGCGGATCTGGGCGTGCGCGAGGTCGTCATCAACACCGCATGGCTCGCGCACGCGTTCCCCGCCGCACTCGGCGACGGCGCGCGCTGGGGACTGTCGATCCGCTACAGCGAGGAAGGCGCCGAGCCGCTCGAAACCGGCGGCGGCATGCTGCAGGCGCGCGCGCTGCTCGGCGAGGCGCCGTTTCTCGCGATCAACGGCGACGTGCATTGCGATGTCGATCTCGCGCAGCTGCGCCTGCGCGACGAGGATCTCGCGACCCTCGTGCTCGTCGACAATCCCGAGCATCATCCGCGCGGCGACTTCTGCCTGGACGGCGGACGCCTCGTCACGGACGGCGCGCCGCGGCTCACGTTTGCGGGCATCGGTGTGTACCGCCCCGCGCTGCTCGACCGCTGGCGCGACATCGTCGGCGACACGCCCGGTGCCGGCGAAACACCGCCGCGCTTCAAGCTCGCGCCGCTGCTGCGCGACGCGATCGCGCACGATCGCGTCGGCGCGATTCACCATCGCGGCGCGTGGACCGACGTCGGCACGCCGCAGCGGCTCGCGGAGCTCGACGCGGAGCTGGCGGCCCGTAGGTCGGGTTGAGCCGCAGGCGAAGCCCGACCTACGCCACCAACCTGCGCCGCAGCGGCGCCAGCGCCTTGCCGCGTTGGGCGAGGATCTGCGCGGCGACGTTCTCGCCGGATTCGAGGCCGCCTTCCATGAAGCCCTGGTTGTCGGGCGAGCAGTGTTCGCCGGCAAAAAATACATTGTCCACATTGCCGGCAATGTGCTCGCGCAGGCCGGTCCAGTCGCCCGGCGTGAAGCACGCGTAGCTGCCCTGGGTCCATGGATGGCTGGGCCAATGGAAGCGCGCCTCGCGTGCGGCGCCGCGCGCGGCGGCGAAGCCCGGGAACACGCGGTCGAGCTGCACGGACGCGAGGTCGGCCTGATGCTTCGGCGTGCCTTCGCCGATGTCGAGGCCGTGGCGCCCGCCGGTGAAGTTCGTGAGGATGCCCGCGGCGCCGGCCTGCTGCCGGCTCGTCTCCCAGGTCGTCTGCACGCCGAGATCGCACATCAGGCTGCCGTTGGAGCCATGGCGCTCGCGCCAGACACGGCGCTCGACGCCGATCATGAGCTTCGCGTTCGTGCCATAGCGCAGCCGCGCGATCGCGTCGCGCTTGGCCGCGGGCAGATCGACACCGATGCGTACCTGACGCAGCGTCGTGAACGGCATCGCAAGCACGACCTGCGCCGCGCGGCGCTGAATGCTCGCGCTGCCGCGGCGCAGCGACAGTACGTAGCGTCCGTCGGCGCCGCGCGACAGCGCCTCGAGCACCGTGCCGGTCTCGATCGCGTCGCCGAGTTTTCCGGCCAGCCGCGTCGTGACGAGGTCGTTGCCGCCGCGCACGTGAAAACGTTCGTCGCTGTCGCCGAACAGGCGGAATTTTTCGGTCGATGCATCGATGAAGGTCAACAGGTTCAGCGCCGACTGCTGGTCGCACTCCAGCCCCATCTCGGTCGTGTAGGCCACGTCGAGCAGGCGCCGCAGCCAGCCGCCGACGCCGTTGCGGTCGAACCACTGCGCGAGGCTCGCGCGGTCGAGTTCGCGCACGGCGGCGGAACTGCTGCCGTCGATGTCGCCGTCGCCGATCACGGCCTGGTCGCGCGCGATCAGCGCGGCGACGGGCGCGAACGCCTGCAGCACGTCGTGTTCGCTGCGCAGCGCGCCGTCGAAATACCAGCCGTCGGCGAGACCTGGCGTCTCCGCGCCGGTCAGATCGTCGAACGCCAGGCCCAGTTCGGCGGCGAGCGCATGCATGCGCACGTGCCCCGTGTCGACCAGCTCGCCGCCGAGTTCGCAGACCTGGCCGTCGGCGAAATGGTCGCGCAGGCTCAGCATGCGGCCGCCGCAGCGGTTCTGCGCCTCGATCACGCTGACACTCACGCCGGCCTCGCGCAGCCGCCAGGCCGCGGCGAGTCCCGCGATGCCGGCACCGACCACGACGACGTCGTCGCCGTCCTGCGGCCGCGGCGCGACACGCGCGCAGGACGCGACCGCGAGCGCACCCGCTGCCGCCGCACTCTGCTGCAGGAACCGGCGCCTCGCCGCGCGCTGCGCGTCGGCGCGTTCGAGCGCTTCGGCCAGCGGCATGCCCTGCGCCGTTGCCGCGCGGGCAATCGCGAAACTGCGCGCGAACAGGCGCGCGAGCGGTGTACGGGCCATGCGACTCCTCCTCCCCAGGAAAACCCGAATGTATACCGGAACCAAGACCCGTGGGCGCAATAAGCGAAGCGCGTTGCGCCAGCCTTTCGGCGCGCATTGCGCCGGCCTTTAGGGCACGCCGCACCATATACCGGCGCGACCTGGCTCCCCTCAGCGAGATCCCAACGTGATCCGCCGCAACGGCCGCCCGACGAGATCGAGGAATTCACCGAACACGAGCTCCGCGCGCTGCTCCATCGCAGCGACCTCGCGCAAGGTCGCCGCACGGATCGCGTCGGCGTCGTCGGCGACGCCGGCCGCGCACAGTTCCTCGCGATAGGCCGGCGTCGACAGCCAGCGCTCGATCAGCGCCTGGTTCGCCTCGAGATGGAACTGGAAACCATAGGCATTGCCGCCGTAGCGGAACGCCTGGCCCGCGCAGGTCTCGCTGTGCGCGAGGTGTTCGGCCTGCGCCGGAACGTCGAAGGCGTAGCTGTGCCACTGGAACAACGGCGCGCCGTCGCCGAGCGTGCCGAGCACGCGGTCGGCGCGGCCGGCCGGCGTCGTCGCCACGTCGTACCAGCCGATCTCGGCCTCGCGCTGGCGGCGTATCGGCGCACCGAGCACGTGGGCGAGCAGTTGCGCACCGAGGCAGATGCCGAGCACGGGCTTGTCCTGCCGCAGCGCCGCCTCGATCGCGCGCATCTCGGTCAGCAGATGCGCGCGGTGCGCACGGTCTTCGACATTCATCGGACCGCCGAGCACGACGAGACCGCGGTAGCGGTCGACACAGGGCTCGGCGTCGGGATGACGCTCGAAATTGACGAACTTGATGCGGTGGCCGCGGCGGCGGATCAGGCGATCCAGCGTGCCGAGCGGCTCGGCCGCCACGTGCTGGAAGACGAGCAGTCGGGACATTGCGTGCAGGAAATGACGGTCGGCCGCAAGCGTAGCGCGGCGAGGCCGCCGCCGCAGCGCATATGGCGTTGCGCCATGAGCGCAGCTGGGAATCGGGAATCGTCAGAAGCGCACTCGCGTGGATGGCGTTCTGCGGAACGGACACCCATCGCCGCCCAACCCTCCCCTTGAAGGGGCTTGCCGAGGCTCCGCTTCAACGATTGCCCATTCCCCGTCACGTCACACCGTCACGACCATCCCCGGCCGGCTCAGCTCCACGCGTGCCCGGAAGCGGTCGCGGAGCTTGCCGGCCAGGGCTTCGCGCGCGGTGTCTTCGCCATGGACGAGATAGACCGGCGCGTGGCCGCGGATCGTGCCGTACCAATCCAGCAGACCGGCCTGATCGGCATGCGCCGACAGACCGCCGACGGTGTGGCGGTGCGCGTTTACCGTTATCCAGTCTCCGAACAATTTTACTTTTTTCACGCCGTCGACGAGCAGCCGGCCCAGCGTTCCTTCGGCCTGGTAGCCGACGAACAGGATGTGCGCGTTGTGGCGCCCGAGATTCTGGCGCAGGTGATGACGGATGCGGCCGCCGTTGCACATGCCCGAGCCCGCGATGATGATCGCGCCGCCGCGGTGCGCGTTGATCGCCTGCGATTCGGCGACGCCGACGGTGACCTGCAGGTTCGGCAGGCGCAGCGGGTTCGGACGGCTCGCCCAGAGCGCGCGCGCGTCGTCGTCGAAGAGGTCCTCGTGGCGCTCGTAGACGCCGAGCACCTTGCCGGCCATCGGGCTGTCGAGAAAGATGCGGAATTCGCCGATGCCCCAGTCGTCGTAGTGCTGCGCGAGCCAGTACAGCAGTTCCTGGCTGCGGCCGACCGCGAAGGCCGGAATCACGACGTTGCCGCCGCTGTGCCGCGCCGCCGTGAAGATCTCGCCGAGTTCGGCCACGGTGTCGCTGCGCGCGCGATGCAGACGGTTGCCGTAGGTCGACTCCATGAGCACGACGTCGGCGCTGTCGATCGTCGCCGGGTCGCGCAGGATCGGCGTGCCGCGCGGGCCGATGTCGCCGGAAAAGACGAGCTTGCGTCCGCCGTCCTGCCAGAGTTCGACGACGGCCGAGCCGAGGATGTGCCCGGCGTCGCGGAAGCGCAGGCGCAGGCCCGGCAGGAACTCGAGTTCGCTGTCGTAAGGCAGCGGACGCACGTTCGCGAGCGCGGCCTGCGCGTCCTGGCGCGTGTACAGCGGCTGCTCGGGCTTGAGTCCCTGCTGCATGCGCTTGAGGTTGTCGCGCACGATGTCGCTCTCGGCGATCGATGCGGCGTCTTCGAGCATGATGCGCGCGAGATCGGCGGTTGCGGCCTGCGCGTAGATCGGGCCGCGGAAGCCGCGCTTGACGAGCAGCGGGACGCGGCCGATGTGGTCGATGTGCGCGTGGCTCAGCACGAGCGCGGCCAGGCGCTGCGGATCGAACGGAAACGGTTCGGCGTTGCGCCGCTCGGTTTCCTCGTCGCCCTGGATCATGCCGCAGTCGAGCAGGATCTGATGGTCGCCGACGCGGACCAGATGCGAGGATCCCGTGACTTCGCCGTTCGCACCGCAGAACTGGACCTGCATGGCAACTCCGCATCGATGACCGGTTGCCGATTATGCGCGCGCCGCCGTCCGCCGCATCCGGCCCGCCAGTGCGCCGCGGTGTCCAAACCTTCGACACTGTAAGATTTCGGGTTTCGTGCCTACGCTGCGCCATTGCTCCGGGATTTCCGCATGAACCTGCGTTCCGCCCTGCCGCGCCTGTCGGCGCTTGCCCTGGCTTTCGCCGCGACGCTGGCCGCCGCCCACACCAACCAACGCGGCCTCGATCCGCGCAATTTCGATACGAAAACCGCGGCCTGCGCCGATTTCTTCCAATACGCGAACGGCGGATGGCTCGCGGGCAATCCGATCCCGCAGGAATACAGCCAGTGGAGCCTCGACAACGAGATCCAGGACCGCAACGAAGCCGTGTTGCATGACGTGCTGAAGGCGGCCGCGGAAAAACCCGGCGCCGCGGGCAGCGTGACGCAGAAGATCGGCGACTTCTTCGCAAGCGCCATGGACGAGGCCGCCGTCGAGAAGGCCGGCGCGAAACCGCTCGCCGCCGATCTCGCGCGCATCGCCGCGCTGAAGACGAACGCCGACATCGTGCCGCTGCTGCGCGATTGGCACGCCGCCGGTACGCAGGTGCTGTTCGACTTCGGCCCCGAGGCGGACATGAAGAATGCGTCGCAGGTGATCGGCTATGCGACGCAGGGCGGACTCGGCCTGCCCGACCGCGACTACTACTTCCGCGACGACGCCAAGTCGAAGGCGCTGCTGCAGCAATACCGCGACTATGTCGCCGCGCTGCTGAAGCTGACCGGCGACAGCGCCGCCGCCGCGAATGCGGCGCACGTCGTGGCGCTGGAGACGCGTCTGGCGAAGGATTCGCTCGATCCGCTCGCGCTGCGCGATCCGAACAATTTCTATCACATCCACACGCTCGCACAGGCCGATGCGAAGACGCCGCATTTTTCCTGGGGCGCGTATTTCGCGGCGCTCGGCCGCGGCGACGTCACGAGCTTCTCGCTCGCGCAGCCCGAATTCTTCGCGGCGATGGACAAGGCGCTGACCGACGTGCCGCTCGCGCACTGGCAGGCGTATCTGCGCTTCCATCTCGCCGACGATGCAGCCGCGTACCTGTCGAGCGACTTCGTCAATGCGCAGTTCGCGTTCCGCTCCAAGACGCTGCGCGGCGTCGAAGTGCTGAAGCCGCGCTGGCGGCGCGCGATCGACGCGACCAACGCAGCGCTCGGCGAGGCAGTCGGCGAAATCTACGTCGCGCGCGTATTTCCGCCGGCGGCGAAGGCCGGTGCCGAGCAGCTCGTCGGCAATCTCAAGAAAGCGCTGCGCGCGCGCATCGCGAAGCTCGACTGGATGGACGCGCCGACCAAGCAGGCGGCCTATGCCAAGCTCGATACGCTCGTCAGCAAGATCGGCTATCCGGACCGCTGGCGCGACTATTCCGGCCTGACGATCGCGCGCGGCGACTATTTCGCGAACATCGAAGCGGCGAGCCGGTTCGAGGCGAAGCGGCTCTACGCCAAGATCGGCAAGCCCGTCGACCGCGGCGAGTGGGAGATGACGCCGCAGACCGTCAATGCGTACTACAACCCGCTGCAGAACGAAATCGTGTTTCCGGCCGCGCAGCTGCTGCCGCCGTATTTCGACGAGAAGATGGACGACGCCGTGAACTACGGCGGCATCGGCTCGGTCATCGGCCACGAGCTGCTGCACGGCTTCGACGACCAGGGCAGCCAGTTCGATGCGAAAGGCAACCTCGCGAACTGGTGGAGCGACAAGGACAAAGCCCAGTTCGAGGCGCGCACGGACAAGCTCGTGAAACAGTTCGACGCGTTCGTCGTCGTCGACGACCTGCACATCCAGGGACGGCTCACGCTCGGCGAGAACATCGCCGACCTCGGCGGCCTGCAGGTGGCCTGGGACGCATTCCGTATCGCGCAGGCCGGCAAGCCCGGGAAACCCGTCGACGGCATGACGCCCGAGCAGCGGTTCTTCCTCGCCTTCGCGCAGGCCTGGCGCACCGCGCAGCGCCCGGCCGCGCTGCGCCTGCAGGTCCAGTCCAACGTGCACTCGCCGGCAAAATGGCGCGTGCTCGGCCCGGTCGCCAACCTGCCGGAATTCGCCGCGGCGTTTTCCTGCAGGGCCGGCGACGCGATGGTTCGCGACGCGTCGCAGCGCGTCGTGATCTGGTAATTCCACTCGTCCCAACGTACACACCAATACCCGCAGCAGCGGGAACAGCGACCAGAGGCTCCACATGAAACACCGCCTGATCAAACCCCTCGTGCTCGCCGTAGGCCTGGCCTGCAGCGGCTTCGCGCTCGCGAACAAGATCGAGCTGACCCGCGGCATCGACGTCAAGCAGTTCGACGCGCAACGCAAGGTCTGCGACGACCTGTTCGGCTACGTCAACGCGAACTGGCTCAAGGCCAACGCGATCCCGGGCGACCGCTCGACCTGGGGCAGCTTCGAGCAGCTCGACGAAGCGTCGATCCACGCGACGCACGAAATCGCGGAAGCCGCCGCGAAGAACCTCGCCACGCTCGATCCGGCGTCGATCGACGCGAAGATCGGCGCGTTCTACAAGAGCGGCATGGACGCGGCGGCGGCCAACAAGGCCGGCGTCGCGCCGATCGCGGACTGGCTCAAGCGCGTCGACAGCCTGAAGTCGCCCGAGGACATCGTCGGCTTCGTCCACGACACGCATGCGGCCGGCCTCGGTCTGCTGTTCAACTTCGGCGGCGAGGCCGACTTCAAGAACTCGTCGATGGAGATCGCGTATGCGTTCCAGGGCGGCCTCGGCCTGCCCGAGCGCGCCTATTACCTCGAGGACGGCAAGGACGGCAGCTACAAGAAGATCCGCGAGGCCTATCAGGCCTACGTCGCGCAGCTGCTCGAACTCGGCGGAACGCCGAAGGCCGCGGCGACCAAACAGGCCGAGAGCGTGCTCGCGTTCGAGAAGCGCCTTGCGACCGCATCGCTCGCGCCGGTCGAACTGCGTTCGCCGGAGAACCAGTACAACTTCGTGACGCTCGACGAGGCGCAGAAGAAGAATCCGCATTTCGGCTGGAACAAGTTCTTCGCGCGCCAGAACCTCTCCGACAGCAAGGGCTTCTCGCTGTCGCAGCCCAAGTTCTTCGCCGAAGTCGACACGATGATCGAGCAGGTGCCCGTCGCCGACTGGCAGGCGTACCTGCGCTTCAAGACGCTCGACGGCGCGGCGCCGTACCTGACCGACGCACTGGCCGAGGCGCACTTCGGTTTCCACGGCAAGACGCTGCGCGGCCAGCAGGAAAACCAGCCGCGCTGGAAGCGCGTCATGGAGTCGATCGAGAACGGCATGGGCATGGCGATGGGCCAACTCTACGTCGCGAAGAACTTCCCGCCGGAAGCCAAGCAGCGCGCGCAGGAACTCGTCGACAATCTGCGGCAGGCGACGAAGGCGCGCATCGAGAAGCTCGACTGGATGAGCGCCGACACGAAGAAGAAGGCGCTCGAGAAGTGGGCGTCGTTCACGCCGAAGATCGGCTATCCGGAAGACTGGCGCAAATGGGACGGCCTGACGGTCAAGGCCGACAACTATTTCGCGAATGTCGCCGCTGCAGCCAGGTTCAACAACGACTGGGCCATGTCGAAGATCAACAAGCCGGTCGACCGCCGCGAATGGGGCATGACGCCGCAGACCGTCAATGCGTATTACAACCCGCTGCAGAACGAGATCGTGTTCCCCGCTGCGATCCTGCAGCCGCCGTTCTTCGACGCCAAGGCCGACGACGCGCTGAACTACGGCGGCATCGGCGCGGTGATCGGCCATGAGATCCTGCACGGCTACGACGACGAAGGCAGCAAGTTCGACGCGAAGGGCAACCTCGCCGACTGGTGGACGAAGGAAGACCGCGAGAAGTTCGACGCGCGCACCGACCGGCTCGTCAAGCAGTTCGACGACTACGTCGCGATCGACGGCCTGCACGTGAAGGGCAAGCTCACGCTCGGCGAGAACATCGCCGATCTCGGCGGCCTCGCGGTTTCCTACGATGCGTTCAAGCTCGCGCAGAGCAAGGCCAAGGACCCGAACGCGAAGATCGACGGGCTGTCGCCCGACCAGCGCTTCTTCCTGAACTTCGCCCAGGTCTGGCGCCGAGCGTTCCGCGACGCCGAACTCAAGCGCCGCCTCAACGTCGATCCGCACGCGCCGGCGCAGTTCCGCGCGGTCGGCGCGCCGTCGAATATGCCGGCCTTCGCCGACGCGTTCGGCTGCAAGGCCGGCGACGCGATGGTCCGCAGCGGCGAGAAGCAAGTGAAGATCTGGTAACCGGAACGCGATCCGGTCACGACGAGGGCGCCGCAGGGCGCCCTCTTTTTTCGCGCGTGATCGATTCGCCCGCTCCGTATCGAGTCTGCAGCCGGGACGCGCATGAGTCGCGCCTCGGCATCGGCCGCGCAGTCCGCGCGGGACCGATGCCGCCGACCAGACCAAGGAGCCACGCCATGTCCATCGCAACCTTTTTTCGTTTCGCTGCCGCCGTCGGATTCGCGGGACTGATCGCCGGCACGCCGGCCTCCGCGCAGACGACGATGCCGCCCGTCATCGTCGAGGCGACCGCCATTCCGTCCGGGCGCGTGATCTGCTCCGGCTACGGCTGCGCCACGCTGCTGATGACGATGATGTCCGAATACAGCGTCGAGCACGGCACGGCGGACGAACCGATCTCGCCCGACGACGCCGTCATCGACCGTTCGCAGTTCTGCGCGCGGCAGCGCGCCGAAAAGCCGCAGAACTGTCCGGCCAGCGATCCGCCGCCGGTGCCCGGCGTCAACGTCGATTTCTCGCTGTACATGGGACAGATTTCGGACGGCTGCTATGGCCATTGGGAAAGCGGCATCGAAGGCGAAATGTCCTACGACCTGCGCCTGCAGTTCAGCGGCAACGCCGACCAGCCCATGAGCGGCGCGTATTTCGGCAACGCCTGCCGCTCGCACGATGCCTGCTATGCGGCGCAGCTCGGCCAGAGCCACTGCGACTCGAATTTCCTCGACGCGCTCGATGACGCGTGCGGCGCGGCTGGCATCAATGCAGCGACCTGCGCGCGCTTCGCTTCCGCCTACGCGTCCGCGCTGTCGCGCAACGGCGGCTATGCCTACGACTCACACGGTCTCGCCGCGGAATGCGCGATGTGGCACCACGACATGGAACAAAACCAGTGTCCGAAGCAGTGATGAGCGACTAGGGCGTGTTAACACTATTTACGAATGAGCCTCCAT
>CAMLLF010000051.1 GCA_946480705.1 uncultured Lysobacteraceae bacterium
GCTCGGTACCGACGGCGCAGCGCGCCGACGCGAGCAGCCGCGACCGCCATTTCGTCGCCAACGGCGACTTCAACGACGACAAACGCCCGATCGCGCCCGGGTCGGCATTTACGACGACAAGCAGGGCAAACGCGGCAGCGTTGTCGCCGTGTTCACACGACGCGACGACCACGGCTGGCAAGCGGTCTATTCCGGAGTCGGCGACGACCCGGGTCAGTTCAGCGTGCTGCACCAGTCGGCCGACGAACCGTATCGCGTGTCCTGGAGCCAGTGCCTCGACTGCGGCGCGCCTGTGGCCGTGACCTGGTCCGGCATCGATTTCTTTCTCGAATATCTGCACGAGCCGCGCAGGAACTGATCATGCCGAGCAAGCCCGAAATCACGCTGATCGGCGCCGGCCTCGTCGGCGCGCTGCTCGCAACCCTGCTCGCGCAGCGCGGCTTTCGCGTGACCGTGTTCGAACGGCGGCCCGATCCGCGCATCCACGGCTTCATCGGCGGGCGCTCGATCAATCTCGCGCTGGCCGAGCGCGGCTGGCACGGCCTGCGCGTCGCCGGGCTCGGCGAGGTGATTGCACCGATCGCGGTGATGATGCGCGGACGCATGATCCACGATGTCGCCGGCAACACGAATCTGCAGCGCTACGGCCGCGACGATTCGGAGGTGATCTGGTCGGTCAGCCGCGGCCAGCTCAACTGCACATTGCTCGATGCGGCCGAGCGCGCCGGCGCCACGATTCATTTCGGCCATCGGCTCGATGCGGTCGACTGGAACGCCTCGCGGCTCGTGCTGCGCGACGACGCGGACGGCAGCGCGCGCCAGGTCGATGCGGGCCTGCTGCTCGGTGCCGACGGCGCCGGCTCGGCGCTGCGCCAGGCCATGCAGCAGGTGACCGATCTCGGCGAACGCATGGACGCGCTCGGACACGGCTACAAGGAACTGGAGATTCCGCCGCTGCCGCAACTGCCCGATGCAGCGCTGACACCGGCGCTGCGCGAGGCGAAGGCGCGCGGCGAGCGCTATGCGATGGAAGCGCATGCGCTGCACATCTGGCCGCGCGGCAGCTACATGTGCATCGCGCTGCCGAACGCCGAGGGCAGCTTCACCGTGACGCTGTTCCTGCCGGGCACGCCGCTTGCCGACGGCGCGCCGGCGTTCTCGCGGCTGACGACGCGCGAATCGGTCGACGCGTTCTTTCGCCGCGACTTCGGCGACGCCGTGCCGCTGATGCCGGACTTCCTCGACGACTTCGCACGCAATCCGACCGGCCTGCTGGCCACGCTGTATCTGGACCGCTGGCACGTCGACGGCCGCGCGCTGCTGCTCGGCGACGCCGCGCACGCGATCGTGCCGTTCCACGGCCAGGGCATGAACTGCGGCTTTGAAGATGCCGTCGAACTCGCCGGCCTGCTCGTGGCCGACGGCGACGCGGCATCGGTGTTCGCCGAGTTCCAGCGCCGGCGCAAACCCAACAGCGATGCGATCGCCGCGATGGCGCTCGACAACTACGTCGAGATGCGCGACCGCGTCGACGACCCGGACTATTTGCTGATGCGCGAACTCGAACGCGTGCTCGCGCAGCGCCATCCGGAGCGTTATCTGCCGCGCTACTCGATGGTCACGTTCACGCGCCTGCCGTATGCCGTCGCACGCGCGCGCGGCGAACAGCAGTCGCAGCTGCTGCGCGAGTTCGTGCGCGGCAAGTCGTCGCTGGCCGACGTCGACCTCGCTGCAGCCGACGCGGCCGTGACTGCGCGACTCGACCCGCTGCCGGCGCTGGACTGAGTGGTCTCCGCGGAACTGCTCGCGATCTACCGCGCCTGCGACTACGCAGTCCGCCTGCCGGGCGGCGCGCGTGCCGTGCTGCGCATCGGCGCGCCGCTGCCGGACGCGCTGGCCGCGTGGATGGCGGGCGCCGCATCCGCGGCGTTCATCACGGCCTACAACCCGCGCTCGCAGCCGCAGCCGGCCCGCATCAATCGCGCGGCGCAGCGCGAGCTGTTCGCCGCCGCGCGTGCGGCCGGCGCGCGCGTGCTGCCCGGCGTCGGCCGGCTCGCCGGCGAAGTCTGGCGCGAGCCCTCGCTGTTCGTCGCCGGCCTCTCCATGGAAACGGTCGACGCGCTCGCGTGTCGCCATTCACAGAACGCCGTCGTGCTGGCGCACGGAAACGGCCAGGTCGAGCTGCGAAGCTATACCGTCGACTGATCGGTTCGGCCATACGCGCGGTATCGATGCCTGCATTGACGCGCGCCCGGTCCGCCTCGCACAGTTGCGCCGACTTCCCTGGATCGCCCTCATGCACGACGACGTGACCGCCCTGCTCGCCGCATCCAGTCGCGGCGAAAACGCCGCCCAGGACCGCCTGTTCACGCTGCTCTACGACGAACTGCGCCAGTGCGCGCGCTACCAGTTGCGCGGCAACGCCGGGCTCACGCTGTCGACGACGGCGCTGGTCAACGAGACCTATGTGAAGCTCGCCGCGGCGAGCCAGCTCAACACGAGCAGCCGTCAGCATTTCATGGCGCTCGCGGCACGCGCGATGCGTCAGGTCATGGTCGATCACGCGCGCCGCATCCAGGCCGACAAGCGCGGCGGCGGAGCGGTCATGGTCACGCTCGACGAGCGCCTGCCCGACGATCCGAGCGACGCCGTCGAAGTGCTCGCGCTCGATCAGGCGCTGAACACGCTCGAACAGATCGACGAACGCGCCGCGCGTGTCGTGCAGCTGCATTTCTTCGGCGGTCTCGCATTTCCCGAAGTCGCCGAACTCGAAGGCCTGACCGTGCGCACGGTGATGCGCGACTGGCAGGCGGCACGCGCGCTGCTCGCCGCGGAAATGAACGCCGGAACGCCGCCCGCATGAGCGTCGACGACGCGCTCGCGCGCAAGCGGCGCGCGTTCGCGCTGCTGCGCGAGGCGCTGGAACTCGACGCCGCGCAGCGCGCGGCGTTCGTCGCGGCACGGACACAGGGCGACCCGGCCCTGGCCGCGCTGCTGCTGCAGCTGATCGCCGCGGAAGCCGCGCCAAACCTGCTCGACGCCGGTGCCGGCCGCGTCGCCGAACGGCTCAGCGGCGATGCCGACGACGAACTCGCGCCCGGCAGCGTGATCGGCGGCTGGACGATCCAGAAACGCCTCGGCCGCGGCGGCATGGGCACCGTGTTCCTGGCCGCGCGCGACGGCGACGGCTACGTGCAGCAGGGCGCGCTCAAGTGGATCAAGCGCGGCATGGATTCCAGCGAGATCCTCGCGCGCTTCCGGCGCGAACGCCGCATTCTCGCGCAGCTGCAGCATCCGCAGATCGCTCGCCTGCTCGACGGCGGTGTCGGCGAATCGGGCCAGCCGTGGTTCGTCATGGAATACGTGGCCGGCGTGCCGCTCAACGACTGGGCCGAAGCGACGCAGGCGACGCTGAGCCGGCGGCTCGACGCCTTCGTGCAGCTCGCCGAGGCCGTCGCCTATGCGCACGGCCAGCTCGTCGTGCATCGCGACCTCAAGCCGAACAATGTGCTCGTCGACGCTGACGGCCGTCCGCACCTGCTGGATTTCGGCGTCGCCAAAGTGCTGGAAGAGGACGGCAGCGACGGCCGGACGCAGACCGGCGCACGCTTCGTGAGCCGCGCCTACGCCGCGCCGGAACAGTTGCGCGGCGAGCACGCGGGAACCGCGGTCGACGTCTATGCGCTCGGCGTGCTGCTGTTCGAACTGCTGAGCGGCGCGCGCTTCCACGACAATCCGGCCGCGCAGCAAGGCTCGGCCAGCGACCGGCTCAGCAAGGCTGCCGCCGCCGCGCACGGCAGCGTGCCTCCGCGGCGGCTGCGCGGCGACCTCGGCATCATCGTCGCACGCGCGACCGACGCCGACGCGGCTCGCCGTTATGCCACCGCGCAGGCGCTGGCCGACGACGTGCGCCGCTTCCTGCGCGGCGCGCCGATCCTCGCGCGGCGCGACAGCGGCTGGTATCGCCTGCGCCGCTTCGCGTCGCGCCACCGCGTCGCCTCGACCGCGCTGCTGCTCGCGCTCGTCGCGATCGTCGCGGGCAGCGCGCTCGCGCTGTCCCAGGCGCGCCGCGCCGCGCGCGAGGCCGAGCTGGCGCGCGCCGCGCAGGGTTTTCTCGCCGGCGTATTCGATGCGGCCGCACCCGATGCCGCGGCCGGCGCGCGCGGGACCGCGCGCGAACTCATCGACCAGGGCGTCGCGCGCGTCGACCAGGAGCTCGCCGGCCAGCCCGCGCTGAAGGCACAGATGCAGCTGACGCTCGGCACGCTGTACCGCCAGCTCGGCCAGTTCGGTCAGGCCGCGTCGCTGCTGCGGCAGGCACGCGACGGATTCGTCGAACAGGACGACGCGGCGAACAGTGTCAATGCAGCGATCGAACTTGCCCGCGTCGGCCGCGAACGCGCCGATTTCGACGGCGCGCTCGCGCTCCTGAGCGAAGCCGAGCGCGACGGCAATGCCGCCCAGCGCGGCGTGGCGCTGACCGAGCGCGCCTCGGTCAACGACCGCCAGGGCCGTTTCGCGGACGGTCTCGCGGCCATCCGCGCCGCCGCGCCGCTGATTGCCGGCGACGACGAAGCCGCGACGCGCGAACGCACGCGCAACCGGCACATCGAGGCGCTGCTGCTGAGCCGCGTCGCGCGCTACGACGAAGCCGACGCCGCATTCCGCGACGCGATCGCACGCAGCGAAAGCGCGTTCGGCAAGGAGCACTCGCAGGTCGGCGAAGTCCGCAACGACTACGCGACGATGCTCGTCGATCGCCAGCGCAGCGCCGATGCGGAGCGCGAACTGCGCGCAGCGCTAGAGATCCGGCGCAAACGCTTCGGACCGCGCCATGCGGCCGTCGGCGAGACCCTGCAGATACTCGGCATCGCACTGCGCCAGCAGGGCCGCATCGACGAATGCGCCGCGGCATTGAACGAGGCGCTGGCGATCCAGCGCGAATCGCTGGGCCCGCGGCATCCGAACATCGGCGCGACCTTGAATTCGCTCGCAACGCTCGCGATGGCACGGCAGGATTTCGGCCAGATGGTCGTGCTGCTCGCCGAAGCGCGCGACATTTACGCCGAGAACCAGCTGCTCGATTCGCCGCAAGGACTCACCGTGCAGAGCAACCTCGGCATCGGCTTCACGCGCCTGGAGCGTTTCGACGAGGCCGAACCGCTGCTGCGCGCCGCGCTTGCGCGCCACCGCGCCAACGTCGGCGACGTGCATCCGCTGGTGATGTCGAGCCTCAACGGCCTGAGCCAGCTGCAGCGCCGGCGCGGCAACGGTGCGGAGGCCGAGGCGCTCGCGACCGAAGGCGTCGCGATCGCCGACAAGGTGCTCGCCGAGAGCCGCGACAACGCCGCGATGCGCCAGACCCTCGGCGCCGCGCAGCTCATCAACGATCACGCCGAGGCCGCGCTCGCGAGTTTCGCCGCGAGTGCGGCGCTGCTCGAAAAGCTCGACGCGCGCAAGGACCTGCGCTATGCCGGGACGCTGCTGGGCCAGGCACGTGCCGAACTCGCGCTGGGCCGGCCCGCCGCCGCCGACGCGCTGGCGCGGCGCGTCATCGACGGCGGCGCCGATGTCGGCGCGGGCGGCGCAGGCCCGCGCGCGCTGGCCTGGGCAATCGCTGCGGCCGCAGCGCGCGCCCAGCGGCAACCGGCGCAGGCCCGGGCGGCGCGGCTGCAGGCCGAAGCCCTGCTGGCCCAATGGACCAACCCCGACCCGGAAGTCCTGCGCCAGTACCACGCCTACCTCGACGGCGGCGCGCGCTGAACGGCGTGCGGCGCATCGCCGCGCTCCGTGGCAACCGCACGCGCGCGCGGTTAGCATTGCCCCCGCATGAATTTCCCGACCCCTGCAGAGAAACCGCCGCTCCTCCAAGCGCGCGGCCTCGCCTACCTGCGCAACGACGAGCCGATCTTCGGGCCGCTGGACTTCCGGCTCGATGCGGGCGACGTCGTGCTCATGGAAGGCGACAACGGCAGCGGCAAGACCACGCTGCTCAAGGTGCTCTCCGGCCTGCTCGAGCCCGGCGCCGGCGAGGTGCTGCTCAACGGCGAACCGCTGACGCTCGCGCGCCTGTCGCATCAGGTCGCGCTGCTCGGGCACCTGCTCGGCATCAAAGGGGAATTGTCGCCTTTGCAAAATCTGCGCTTCGCGATCGGTCTCGGCGGACTGCGTCCGGGCATCACGCCGCATCACGCGTTGAAGAGCGTGGGTCTCGAAGGCTACGAAGACGTTCCGCTGCGCCAGCTCTCGGCCGGCCAGAAGAAGCGCGTCGCGCTCGCCCGGCTGCTGCTCGTGCCGGCCGCGCTGTGGCTGCTCGACGAACCCTACGCGAATCTCGACCGCGAAGGCATCGCGCTGGTGAACCGCCTGCTCGAACTGCATGCGCTGCGCGGCGGCGCGGCGCTGATCACCTCGCACGGCGCATATGCCTATACCTCCGGCACGCCGCGCCGCATCCGACTGCGCGACACGCAGCAGGACGCCGCATGAGCTACGGCACCGCCGCTTCCGCCTGCCGCGCACTGCTCGTGCGCGACTTCAGCCTGGTCTGGCGCCGCCGCGGCGACGCGCTGAACCCGGTGCTGTTCGCCGTCATGGTCGTCGTGCTGTTCCCGTTCGCGCTCGGCCCGGAACCCACGGCGCTCGCGCGCATCGCCGCAGGCACCGTGCTCGTCGCGCTGCTGCTGGCCGGGCTGCTGTCGCTCGACGCGCTGTTCCGCTCCGACCTGGAGGACGGCTCGCTCGAACAGCTCGTGCTGTCGCCGCACCCGCTGCCGCTGCTGCTCGCCTGCAAGATCGCCGTGCACTGGCTGACGACCGCGCTGCCGCTGCTGCTGGTCGCGCCGCTGCTCGGCGAACTGCTGTTCCTGCCGCGGCCGGTACTGCCGGTGCTGCTGGCGGCGCTGGCGCTGTCCACGCCGCTCCTGAGCCTGATCGGTGCAGTCTGCGTCGCGCTGACGGTCGGCATGCGCCGCTCTGGTATGCTGCTCGCGCTCCTCGTGTTGCCGCTGTATGTGCCGGTCCTGATCTTCGCCGCCGGCGCCTGCAACGCCGCGCAGCAGGGCCTGCCCGTGCTGGCGCCGCTGCTGTGGCTCGGTGCGGGACTCGCGCTGGCGCTGGTCCTGGCGCCGCTGGCCTGCGCTGCGGCGCTGCGGATCTCGCTGAGCTGACGCCGATGCGCACGCCGGACCACCCTCTGTACACGAATCCATGAATCCACTCGTACTCTGGTTCCACAAGCTGGGCTCGCCGCCCTACTTCTACCGGTTCGCCGGGCGGCTGCTGCCGTGGTTCTGGGGCGCCGCGCTGATCGGTCTCGCGGTCGGCCTCTACGGCGGCCTCGTCGCTGCGCCGTCGGACTACCAGCAAAGCGACGCGTTCCGCATCATCTACGTCCATGTGCCCAGCGCCTGGATGAGCCTGTTCATCTATGCGTTCATGGCCGTGAACGGCTTCATCGCGCTGGTCTGGCGCATCAAGCTGTCGGAAACGCTCGCGATGGCCTCGGCGCCGATCGGCGCCGCGTTCACGTTCATCTGCCTCGCGTCCGGTTCGATCTGGGGCAAGCCGATGTGGGGCACCTGGTGGACCTGGGATGCGCGGCTCACCTCGGAACTCGTATTGCTGTTCCTCTATCTCGGCGTGCTCGGTCTGTACCAGGCCATCGAGGACCGGCGCCAGGCCGCCCGCGCGGCCGCGTTCCTCGCGCTGATCGGTGTCGTCAACCTGCCGATCGTGCATTTCTCGGTCAACTGGTGGAACACGCTGCACCAGGGCTCGACGGTCAAGCTGTTCGGCCCCTCGCTGATCGACTCGCGGATGCTCTGGCCGCTGCTCGTCATGGCGATCGCGACCAAGTTCCTGTTCGCCGCGAGCCTGCTGTCGCGCGCGCGCGTCGACCTGCTCGAACTCGAAGCCGGCAAGGACTGGGTGCGCCGGATCGCGCTGGCCGAGGACGCCGCATGAGTGAATTCCTGTCCATGGGCGGTTACGGCGCCTACGTCTGGAGTGCGATCGCGATCTTCGTCGTCACGCTCGCGATCGACGCCGCCGCGCCGCTGCTCAAGCGCCGCCGCGTGCTGCGCGAACTGCGCGGCCGCCTGCGCCGCGCGCAGAAACGCAGTGAGGAAAGTGCATGAGCCCGACGCGCAAACGCCGTCTCATCGTGGTGTCGCTGATCCTCGGCGCCGTCGGCATCGCCGCCGCGCTGACCGTGCTCGCGCTGCAGCAGAACATCACCTATCTCTACACGCCGGTCGAAGTGCTGGCCGGCAAGGTGCCCGCCGAGGCACGCTTCCGCCTGGGCGGGATATACCGGCATCCTGCCGGACCTGTTCCGCGAAAAGCAGTCGGTCATCGCGACCGGGCGCATGGAGGGCAACCGCTTCGTCGCCAGCGAGGTGCTGGCCAAGCACGACGAGAACTACGTGCCGCGCGACGTCGCCGAGGCGATGGCGAAGGCGCACAAGAAGCATGAGGTGGAGCCGGCGAAAACGCCGGCGGCGCAGTAGACGTCGATCGTCGCGGCTGCCGCGACGATTCGTGCGCACAGGATAGGAAGCGGCGACCTCGCTCCCCCCAAGCGAGCTTGGGGAGAGGGCTCAAGCTTCTGCCGACTGCGAAACACAGACCGCCGCGCGAACGGACCATTTCGCGCTTTGCAGAAGGAGAGGTGCCATGCGCAAGAACGATCACCCGGTGAGCTTTCGAGGCAACTAGCAAGCGCCGCCGCGGCTATCCGTCGGAAGCGCGCGTCAAGCGCGGTCTGCGCGTAGTCCACGGCGACAAGGTGCTCTGCGAAAAACTCGGACGCAAAGACCCCTGCCCCTGTGGTTCGGGTCGCAGATTTCAAGAACTGTTGTCTCGATAAGGGGAGCTTTCGATGGCGTGCTCCGGCACGACTACCATCGCTGAATCCCGATCGCTGCAATCGCTGTAACCGCCGCCGCGGCCTGCGCCGCGGCGGCACCCTGGAGCCGCCGCCACGCCATGCTGCCCGAACTCGGCCAATTCGCCCTGATCCTCGCGCTGTTGCTGGCGCTCGCCCAGACCGCGCTGCCCCTGTGGGGCGCCTGGCGCAACAACGCCGCACTGATCGCGACGGCGCGCCCGACCGCCGCGGGCCAGGCGGTGTTCGTCGGCATCGCGTTCCTGGTGCTCACGGCGGCCTTCATGCAGCAGGACTTCTCGGTCGCCTACGTCGCGCAGAACTCGAATTCCGCGCTGCCCTGGTACTACCGCTTCTCCGCGGTCTGGGGCGCGCACGAAGGCTCGCTGCTGCTCTGGATTCTGATCCTCAACATCTGGACGGTTGCCGTCGCCGCATTCAGCCGCCGGCTGCCCGACGTCTTCATCGCGCGCGTGCTCGGCGTGCTCGGCTTCGTCAGCGTCGGCTTCCTGCTGTTCACGCTGTTCACGTCCAATCCGTTCCTGCGCCATGTTCCGGCGCTGCCCGACGGCAACGATCTCAATCCGCTGCTGCAGGACTTCGGCCTGATCGTGCACCCGCCGATGCTCTACATGGGCTATGTGGGCTTTTCGGTCGCGTTCGCCTTCGCGATCGCCGCACTGCTCGGCGGCGCGCTCGACGTGGCCTGGGTGCGCTGGGCGCGCCCGTGGACGAATGTCGCCTGGGCGTTCCTGACGCTCGGTATCGCGCTCGGCTCGTGGTGGGCCTACTACGAACTCGGCTGGGGCGGCTGGTGGTTCTGGGATCCGGTCGAGAACGCGTCGTTCATGCCATGGCTCGTCGGCACGGCGCTGATCCACTCGCAGGCCGTCACCGAAAAACGCGGTTCGTTCCGCGCGTGGACGCTGCTGCTCGCGATCGCCGCGTTCTCGCTGTCGCTGCTCGGCACCTTCCTCGTGCGTTCGGGCGTGCTGACCTCGGTGCACGCGTTCGCGAGCGATCCGCAGCGCGGCCTGTTCGTGCTCGCCTTCCTCGTCATCGTGGTCGGCGGCTCGCTGCTGATCTACGCACTGCGCGCGCCGAAGGTCGCCGGCGGCGAGCCGTTCGCTGCGGTCAGTCGCGACACCTTGCTACTTGTGAACAACCTGCTGTTCTCGATCGCCGCACTGATGGTGCTGCTCGGCACGCTGTTTCCGCTGCTCGGCGAAGCGCTCGACGCGGGACGGATCTCGGTCGGTCCGCCGTATTTCGGGTTCATGTTCGCCGCCTTGATGGCGCCGGTCGTGCTGCTGCTGCCGTTCGGCCCGTTCCTCAAATGGCGTCAGGCGCAGTTGCCGGCCGCATTCCGCGCGCTGCTGCCGGCGCTCGCGGTCGCGTTCATCGCGGCGGTGCTCGCGTGGCTGCTCGTCGGCGGACTGCCGTTCAAGGCCGTCGCGGGCGTGGGCTTCGGCCTCTGGGTCGGCGTCGGCATCGCGCTGTACGCGCTGTCGCGCTGGCGTCATGCGCCGCCCGGCCGGCGCTTCACGCCGGAAATGCTCGGCATGATCTGCGCGCATTTCGGCGTCGGCGTGTTCGTCGCCGGCGTGCTCGTGACCGAGGCGACCGGCATCGAACGCGATTTGCGCTTCGCGCCCGGCGAAACCGTGCGCATCGGCGCGTACGACGTACGCTTCGACGGTGCGCGCCACGCGCAGGGACCGAACTACGAAGCCGATTCGGGCAGCGTCTTCATCACGCGCGACGGCGCGACGATCGCAACGCTGACGCCGCAGAAGCGGCGCTATCTGCGCGGCCAGGTGCAGACCGAGTCGGCGATCGATCCGGGCTTCGTGCGCGACATCTACGTCGCGCTCGGCGAACCGGTCGGCACCGACGGCGCGTGGTCGCTGCGCGTCTACATCAAGCCGTTCGTGCGCTGGATCTGGCTCGGCGCGCTGCTGATGATGCTCGGTGGATTCGTCGCCGCGACCGACCGGCGCTTCCGCAGCCTCGGTCTCGCGCGCGACGCGCAGCCGGCGACGCCGGCACCGGCGTCCGCGCCGACGCTCGCGGCGGAGACGGCCTGATGGCGCGCCTGTTGCCGCTGTTCGCGTTCCTGCTGCTCGCCGCGCTGCTGGGTTTCGGACTGGCCTGGAACATGACGCACGACCAGCGCGAGGTGCCCTCGCCGCTGATCGGCAAGACCGCGCCGGCGTTCGAGCTGCCCGTGCTCAACGAGCCCGATCGCCGCTACGGCAGTGCCGATCTCAAGGGCAAGCCGTACCTGCTCAACGTATTCGGCAGCTGGTGCCCGAGCTGCGTGGACGAGCACCCGGTCCTGATGCGCTATGCGAAGGAACTCGACGTTCCGCTGGTCGGCTACAACTGGAAGGACGATCCGTCCGACGCGAACGCGTGGCTCGCGCGCTTCGGCAATCCGTACACCGTCATCGTCGCCGACAACGTCGGCCGCACGGCGATCGACTTCGGCGTCTACGGCGCGCCCGAAACCTTTCTCGTCGACGGCAACGGCACGATCCGGCTCAAGCGCATCGGCGCGCTGACGCCCGACTACATCGAAAAAGAGCTGAAGCCCGCGCTCGCCGCGATCCGTCTCGACGCGCTACGGAGTGGAAAATGATCCCGATGCGACGTTTGCCGCCAT